>JAHEBE010000031.1 GCA_024642365.1 Algoriphagus sp. | reverse complement strand
TGGAATTGGGAGGGCAGAATACAGCTCAAAATTAGCCTTAGAGCGCTTGGGTCAAAAAAACCAAAAAGCCTTGGTTCACTACGATTACCTATATTTATTTGGAAATGACTAAGTACGAATCAATTTTTCAGGAAGTCAATCTAGCGAGCAGAAAGCTAATTGGAATCTCCGATGCTAAAATCAATCAGGTTTTGGAAGATTTGGCGGGCTTGGCAATTTCCCAAACTGACTTCTTGATCAGTGAAAACCAAAAGGATCTTGATCGGATGTCCCCAACTAATCCGATGTACGATAGACTGCTTTTGAATCCAACCCGAATTCAAAACATTGCGAATGAACTTCTTCAAGTCAGTACTCTTCCAAGCCCATTGCAGCATGTTTTGGAGAAAAAGACTTTAGAAAACGGGCTTTCCATAGAAAAAATAACAGTACCCTTAGGAGTCATTGGCGTGATCTATGAAGCACGTCCAAATGTAACATTTGATGTATTTGCATTAGCCTTGAAATCTGGAAATGGGTTGATTTTGAAAGGTGGATCGGATGCAGAATCTTCCAATCGGGCCATCATAAAGGTAATTCATGAAATCTTAGTGAAACATGGCCTTCCAACAACTGCCTTCCAACTTTTACCGGCAGAAAGGGAATCAACCAAAGCGCTCCTTGAGGCTGTCGGCTATGTGGATGTGATCATCCCACGAGGCTCTCAGGGTTTAATCAACTTTGTCAGAGAAAATGCTAAAATCCCTGTCATTGAAACTGGCGCAGGGATCGTTCATACTTATGTGGATGAAACTGCAGACCTGGAAAAAGCCAAAGCAATAATCTTTAATGCCAAAACTAGAAGGCCGAGTGTTTGCAATTCCTTAGACTGCTTGATTGTCCATGAAAGTTTACTTGAAAAATTGGATGAATTGGTCGCTCCATTGGTAGACAATGAAGTGGAAATTTTTGCAGACTCGAGTTCATTTCAAGCTTTGAAAAGTGATCCAAAAATTCAACTAGCAAATGAAACTCATTTTGGTACTGAGTTTCTAAGTCTGAAAATGTCCATAAAAACTGTCTCAAATATGGGCGAAGCCTTGGATCATATCGCTAAATACTCTTCCAAACATTCCGAGGCGATAGTTTCAGAAAATCAAGAAGCCATCGATCGCTTTTTGATGGAAGTAGACGCTGCCGCTGTATATGCAAATGCCTCCACTTCCTTCACCGATGGAGCGCAATTTGGTTTGGGAGCTGAGATCGGGATCAGTACCCAAAAACTTCACGCCCGAGGCCCAATGGGACTCGCCGAACTATGCAGCTATAAATGGGTAGTGAGGGGAAATGGGCAAATTCGGAAATGAGATTTGAGCATTATAGAATTTGATCCCTTAGTTTGATTGCCTTATTTTTGAGCATTAAATTAACTTCTACCAATTGAAACGTCTTGCCATCCTCGCCTCCGGAAGCGGCACTAATGCCGAAAAAATCATGGAGTATTTTCAGAACACTAGCAAAGCTGAAGTAGCCCTTGTTGCCTCTAATAAAACAGATGCCTTTGTTTTGGAGCGGGCGAAGAAATTTCAGGTTCCGACTTTTACTTTTACTCGCAAGGATATGGAGGAAGGAGTAGTATTAAAAAAGCTCCAAGCTGAAAAAATCGATTGGGTGATTCTAGCAGGTTTTCTTTTGAAAATCCCAGTGGAACTCATCCGAGCTTTTCCAGATAGAATGGTAAATATCCACCCCGCATTGTTGCCAAAATACGGGGGAAAAGGAATGTATGGCAGCCATGTGCACGAGGCGGTCAATGCTGCTGGCGATAAGGAAACAGGAATCACGATCCACCTAGTCAACGAACACTATGATGAAGGGAAAATCATCTTCCAAGCAGCGACAGAAGTAAGTTCTGAGGATACCCCGGAATCAATCGCAGCCAAAGTTCATGTACTCGAGCATCGCTATTTCCCTGAAGTGATTGGGAGTTTGATGTAGATCTTACATCCCTAATTCCGGAAATCAGTCTTTTTCAAAAATTGAAGATCAAAAAGAACTCCCCTCTTTGTTCCAATTTGGGCCGCTCAAAAGTTTGTTTAAATCCCTCGTCTACTTCCCCTTCCCCACATTTTTATTACCTTTGCCTTTTCTCGAAATCTCAAACCAAATCTTCGCCAAATGGCTTTAAAAAAAATCGAATCAGCCCTTATTTCAGTCTTCTATAAAGACAATCTTGAACCGATTATCGCGCTTTTGAAAAAGCATGGAGTAAAAATCTACTCTACTGGCGGTACCCAGAAATTTATTGAAGAACAGGGAGCTGAGGTTATTCCTGTGGAAGAATTGACGAGCTACCCTTCTATTTTTGGAGGACGTGTAAAAACGCTTCACCCAAAAGTATTTGGAGGCATTCTTTACCGAAGAGAAAATGAAGGTGATGTCAGTCAGGCTGTAGAATTTGAGATTCCTGCCATTGATTTGGTCATTGTGGATTTATATCCTTTTGAAGAAACCGTAGCTTCGGGAGCTTCTGAGGCAGATATTATTGAGAAAATTGACATCGGTGGAATTTCCCTGATTCGAGCTGCGGCCAAGAATTTCAAGGATGTTACCATCATTTCTTCGAAGGATCAGTACAGTGAATTGGAAGCGAAATTAATCGCACAAAATGGCGGAACAACCCTAGCTGACAGACGCTATTTCGCTGCTCAGGCTTTCCAGGTTTCTTCTCATTACGATACTCATATCTTTAATTATTTCAACCAGAGCGAAGCGATTCCTTCGTTGAAAGTTTCAGAAAATAAGTCAAAAGCACTTCGATATGGGGAAAACCCGCATCAGTCGGCTCATTTCTTTGGAAACTTGGAAGATCTTTTTGACCAGTTGAATGGCAAAGAGCTTTCTTACAACAACCTGGTAGACGTAGATGCTGCAGTGAATTTAATTGCTGAATTTGAAGGCGAGACGGCTTTCGCAATCTTGAAGCATACCAATGCTTGTGGAGTTGCTTTGGCACCAACAGTGAAAGAGGCTTACCAGAAAGCATTTGCAGCGGATACCACTTCGGCTTTTGGCGGAGTATTAGTGACCAATCAGGAAGTAGATAAAGCCGCGGCAGAAGAAATGCATTCACTTTTCTTTGAAGTGCTTATTGCACCATCTTTTTCTGAGGAAGCGATGGAGGTATTGACTGGTAAAAAGAATCGAATTTTACTTCGTCAAAAAATGAATCTTCCTGGAACCAAAATGATGAAAACACTCCTAAACGGAGTAATCGAACAGGACAAAGATTTAGCTACCGAAACCAAAGCAGACTTTTCGGTTGCCACCAAAAAAGCACCTACTGAAGCTGAAAAAGATGCATTAGTCTTTGCTGCAAAAATCTGCAAGCATACCAAATCAAATACGATTATTCTTTCAAACGATACCCAGTTATTCTCCAGCGGAGTAGGTCAAACTTCCAGAGTTGATGCCCTTCGCCAAGCAATCGAGAAAGCAAATGCTTTTGGCTTTGACTTGAAAGGTGCGGTAATGGCGTCAGATGCCTTCTTCCCTTTCCCAGACTGTGTGGAGATTGCGCATGAGGCGGGAATTACTGCAGTGGTGCAGCCAGGTGGGTCCATCAAAGATCAGGACAGTATCGATTTCTGTGACCGAAATGGAATGGCCATGGTGATGACAGGAGTGAGACATTTTAAACATTAAAATAATACTTAACACCAATCCAGAAGGCCTTCCGAATCATAAACCGGAAGGCCTTTTCTGTATAAAAAAGGACGAGTACGTAATTCCTTTTCATTTCCCCAGCCTAATCCACTATTTTGCATCCTGAATCAAAATCGGATTTTAACCGTAATTGGTACTTTACACTTTCTATGAAATCGCATCAGTTAAAATTATACAACACCCTTTCTCGTCAGAAAGAAGAATTTCAAGCTATCAATCCACCATTTGTTGGGCTGTATGTCTGCGGACCGACAGTCTATGGAGATGCGCATTTGGGACATGGTAGGCCAGCCATCACTTTTGACACGGTCAATCGCTACCTCACTCATTTAGGGTATCGTGTGCGCTATGTACGAAATATTACGGATGTGGGACACTTGACTGGTGATGCGGATGAGGGAGAGGATAAAATTGCGAAAAAAGCCAAATTGGAGCAGTTGGAACCTATGGAAGTGGCCCAACAATACACCGATACGTATCATCGAGATATGGCTGCACTCAATACTTGGAAACCGAGTATTGAACCTCGCGCGACAGGTCATATTCCAGAACAAATCGCTTTGGTAGAAGCTATTTTGAAAGAAGGATTGGCTTACGAAGTAAATGGCTCCGTCTATTTTGACACCTTGAAATACAATGAAAAAACTCCTTATGGGAAACTATCAGGACGAGTAATTGATGAGTTGATGAGTGGTAGCCGTGATTTGGACGGACAGGGTGAAAAACGAAATGCTGTTGATTTTGCGCTCTGGAAAAATGCTTCGGTGGAGCATTTGATGAAGTGGGACTCGCCTTGGGGAGTTGGATTCCCAGGCTGGCATTTGGAGTGTACTGCGATGAGTTCAAAATATTTAGGAACTCAGTTTGACATTCATGGTGGTGGAATGGATTTGATGTTTCCGCATCACGAATGTGAAATTGCGCAAGGAAATGCCTGCAATCACAAGGATCCCGCCCGCTACTGGATGCACAATAACATGATCACTATCAACGGGCAAAAGATGGGGAAATCCTTAGGGAATTTCATCACCTTACAAGAGCTGTTTACTGGGAATCACAAGTTACTCGCGCAGGCCTATAGCCCGATGACCATTCGCTATTTTATCCTTACAGCACATTATAGATCTACACTGGATTTCTCCAATGATGCACTTCAAGCAGCTCAAAAAGGATATAAGAAGATTATCAACGGGCTCAGAATTGCAAAATCATTGTTATTTGATGAAGCAGATGCCTTGGTAGATTCTGAGCAGGTCAGCCAAATTGAATCGAGCATCACTGCGGCTTATCGCGCCATGGATGATGACTTCAATACTGCACAGGCGATTGGTCACTTGTTTAATCTGTTGAAAAAAATAAACTCAATTTTCACCGGGCAGCTTTCAGCAGCAACACTGGGAAAAGAGACATTTGATAAACTGATCCAAACCTACATCACCTTTGTGGAAGAAATTCTTGGCTTGATGGAAGAGAAAAGTGATGTGCAAAACGGGATGATTGATCTCCTGCTGAAGCTTTATTCTGAAGCAAAAACTGCTCGGGATTATGCCAAAGTGGATGAAATCCGAGCAGGATTAAAATCCATGGGTTTTGTAGTAAAAGACATGAAAGACAAAATCGACTGGGCATATGAAGAGTAATAATTGGATAATTGGTTTATTGCTTTTAGGCATCGCTTGTAGCTCTCCCGAAAAAAAGGCCGAGTCAAAGCTTGATGTTCCCGTCGCAAAACCTTACCCAAAATTTAATCCCGATTCAGCCTACACGTTTATTCAAAAACAAGTTGATTTTGGACCAAGAGTACCGGAAACTCCCGGACATGCCGCTACGAAAGCTTGGATTATTGAAAAGCTGAAGGGCTATAATTTCGAAGTACAAACACAGGATTTCGAGGGTAAAACCTATGATGGACTAACTTGGGATCTGAGCAATATCATCGCTTCCCATAATCCTCAGGCAACCAAACGAGTCCTTTTGGCTGCGCATTGGGATAGCAGAAGAATGGCTGATAAGGATACAGAGCGGCTCGATCAACCAATTGATGGAGCAAATGATGGTGCTTCTGGAGTTGGGGTTTTATTGGAAATTGCCCGGATGATAGGGACCCAAGACCTGAAACCTGAGGTAGGGATAGATATCATTTTATTTGACGGGGAAGATGACGGGGAGCCTGAGTTTGAAGTCAGTAGAGACAATTCAAAAATTTGGTGGTGCCTGGGATCTCAGTATTGGTCCAAAAACAAACATGTACCCAACTACACTGCATATTATGGGATTTTGGTTGACCTAGTCGGTGCCAAAGGGGCACGGTTTTTCAGAGAGGGATACTCTCGTCAGTATGCTTCTGGCATTCTGAAAAAAGTCTGGGATAATGCTGCTCAGATCGGTCAAGGAGACTTTTTTGTAAACAGAGACTCACCGGAAATATTAGATGACCATGTTTTCGTCAATGCAAACGCAGGAATTCCGATGATCGATATCATCGAGTTTTCACCTGATTATGGATTTGGCCACTACCATCATACCCATGCTGATGCGATGGAAATAATAGACCGACGGACTTTGCAGGCAGTGGGAGAATCTGTTTTATTTACTATTTATCAGGAATAATAGAATTTTCAATGTTTATTGCAATCTGAACAATAGATGAGGATTACAGTTTTTGAATTTTCAATAATTCGGTCAGTTTGCAAATAATTCACTCATGAAAAAAGGGCATCAGGTCACGATGAAGGAAATTGCCAAGAAATTGGGAGTTTCTGTTTCAACGATTTCAAGAGCATTGAAAGATTCTCCGGAACTCCATGTAGAGACCAAGCGAAGGATTGTGGAGATGGCAAAAGAGATGAATTATCAACCTAATCTTCTTGCTCAAAGTCTTCGAATCAGCCGAACCAATACTCTTGGAGTAATTGTACCGGAAATCACTTCCCATTTTTTCGCCTCATGTATCAGTGGAATTCAGGACCATGCTATCAAGCGTGGCTACAACGTCATGATCTGTCAATCCAATGAATCCATAGAACAAGAAAAAGCTAACCTCAAGACATTAGTCGCATCTCAAGTAGATGCCCTGTTGATTTCATTAAGTCGGGAAACAAACCATTACGAACACCTCGAAGAAATCTACAGCAGAGAAATTCCTTTCGTGCTGTTCGACCGAGTACATGAAGAAATGCCCGTATCGAAGATCACGTTCAATGATGCAGGTGGAGCCTATCAAGTCACTAAGCATTTGATAGAGACTGGTTGTAAAAAAATCATGTATATCTCAGGGCCAGAAGATTTGTACATCAGTAAAAAACGAAAGGAAGGTTATTTAAAAGCCTTGAAAGAATTTGGCTTACCAGAAAACCAGGAATTGATTAAAATTACTGACCTGACGACTGAAGGCAATCTTCAAGTGGCTCAAGAAATACTCGATATGAAAAACAGGCCTGACGGGGTGTTTTGCATGATTGACCCTGTTGCTGTCGACGTATTGACGCTCTGGAAAAGCTTGGGCGTGAAAATCCCTACTGACATTGCCTTGGCAGGATTCACAAACAATCCCACCTCTGCTGTAGTCGAGCCACCACTCACTACTGTATCTCAACCTGGCTATGAAATGGGGAAATTAGCAGTCACACATTTATTGGATCAACTGGAAGGATTAGCTTCTGACGATCCAATTTCGATTGTCTTGGAAACGACGCTCGTACCCCGAAAATCAACCAAGTCAGTAGCTAAATGAAAGAAAAGCTAGTCCAACTTTTTTACCAGCTCTTTCAAAATCAACCCATTGTAGCATTTGCTCCAGGCCGAATCAATCTGATAGGCGAACATACTGATTATCAAGAAGGATTCGTATTTCCAGCCGCAGTCGCTCAGGGAATTTATGTGGCAATTGCTAAAAACGATCTCAATCATTGTCGACTATATTCCTTCGATTTTGAGGAAGAATTTACTTTTCCGCTCGATTCAATATTTCCAAAAAAAGGACATTGGGCAAATTATGTGATGGGTATGCTCAGTCAGTTTAAGCAAGCGGGCATTTCTCTCCAATCGTTTGACATGGTCATCGGCGGGACTATACCTGTAGGTGCTGGGCTTTCATCTTCTGCGGCTTTATCAATCGGTATCGGTACAGCAATTTCTAGCTTGTTCAATTATCAGGTTTCTAAAAATTCACTGGTTCGCTACGCCCAAAAATCAGAACATCTTTTCGCTGGCGTCAATTGTGGGATCATGGATCCCTATGCCTCCACTTTCGGAGCCAAGGGAAAAGCACTTTTACTTGATTGCCGAAGCAATTCCCATGAGGAAATTCAGGTTGATCTTGGAAATTATTCCCTTATCCTAGTAAACTCAAAGGTTAAGCATTCGTTGGCAGACACTGCTTACAACAAACGTCGTGAAGCCTGCGAAGATAGCGTACGATTGCTGCAAGCTCATTTTCCAAATATCAAAACCCTTCGAGATTTGAACACAACAGATTTGGGAATGATAGAAACCATTCTTCCAGCACAGTTTTTTCCCAAGGCCAAACACATCATCACAGAAAATCATCGTGTTCATCTTGCTGCCAAAGCCTTGCAGGAGCAAGACCTGATTGAATTTGGTCAGTTGCTAAATCAATCGCATCAAAGCTTAAGCGAGGATTACGAAGTTAGCTGCGCAGAATTAGATGAACTGGCCGCCACTGCCCAAAGTATGGATTTCGTGCTCGGTTCCCGGATGATGGGAGGTGGCTTTGGTGGCTGCACCTTAAATCTTGTTCACCGAGAAGGATTGGAGGAGTTTAAAAAAGTGATTCAGGAGAATTATGAAAGTACATTTTTTATAATTCCAGAATTCATCGAAGTCACCCTTTCCGAAGGTGCGAGCCTCCTTAATTCTTAACGGATTTCAGAATTCATAAATTCTATTGTTTCAAATAGAACTAATTGACCGTTTAGCACACAAAACCCGTCTAATCTCAGTTAGTTAAAGGTTTATTTCCTATTAATTCTTATTTTCCCGAAAATATTGAACCTATGAATTTCCCAAAAAACCTAAGAAGACTAATTCTGATTCTGATGATTTCAGTAGTAGGACTTTGGAGCTGTAAAAACAAGCGCTCTACTGATCCGAAAGTTCTGATTTTCAGTAAAACTGCAGGCTTTCATCATGCATCGATCCCATCTGGAATTGCCGCCATCCAAAAATTGGGGGCAGAAAATGGCTTTTCCGTCGATACAACAACCAATTCTGAATCATTTACAGAAGAAAACTTACAACAGTATTCAACAGTAATTTTTCTGAGCACCACAGCAGACGTGCTAAACCATTACCAGGAAGCTGAATTCGAACGCTACATTCAGGCTGGCGGCGGATTTGTCGGTATACATGCTGCAGCAGATACAGAGTATGAGTGGGGATGGTATAATCGCTTGGTAGGCGGATATTTTGCAGATCACCCAGGAATTAACGATCCAAATCCCAATGTACAGCCTGGAAAAATCACAGTTGTCGATGCTTCCAATGCCTCGACTTCATTTCTTCCAAACCCTTGGGAGCGAACTGACGAATGGTATAGCTATAAAAAAATGAATCCTGAGGTAAAAGTTCTTTTGACCTTGGACGAGAACTCTTACCAAGGTGGAATGGATATGGGTGAACATCCGATCGCCTGGTACCATGATTACGATGGAGGTAGGGCATTCTATACAGGAGGCGGCCATACAGATGAATCTTTTTCAGAGGAATTATTCCTGAAACACTTACTTGCTGGTATCCAATATGCCATCGGTGATAATTTGGAATTGGATTTTTCTAAAGCAAAAACCAAGCATGTTCCAGATGAAAATCGCTTTACAAAGACCACCCTTTCTTTAGGTGAGTTTACAGAGCCAACAGAAATGACAATTCTTCCGAACTTGGATATTTTGGTTGCTCAAAGAAGAGGAGAGATTTTACTCTATGATACCAAGACAGAAGCGCTTAAAGAAGTCGCTAAACTAGATGTTTACTGGAAGACTGAAGTCAAAGGAGTAAATGCCGAAGAAGGCTTAATGGGAATTCAAAAAGATCCTAATTTCGCTCAAAACGGTCACGTATTCGTGTATTACGCTCCAACTGGAACCGAGTCGGTAAACCGTCTTTCAAGATTTACTTTCAAAGATGGCACTTGGGACATGGGTTCTGAAGTAGTCATTCTTGATGTAGCTTCTCAGCGGGATATTTGCTGTCATACCGGTGGATCAATTGCCTTTGATAAGGATGGAAACCTTTTCCTTTCCACTGGTGACAACTCGACTCCATTCAATCAAAATGAGTCTAAATACACATTGAATGGCTATGCGCCTTTAGACAACCGTGCTGGAAGAGAGCAGTGGGACGCAAGACGTTCTTCTGGAAACTCCAATGATTTGAGAGGTAAAATTCTTAGAATTAAAGTAAATCCTGATGGAAGCTATGATATCCCTGAAGGGAATTTGTATCCTAAAGGAACAGAAGGAACTCGTCCGGAGATCTTTGTGCAAGGAAATAGAAACCCTTACCGAATTTCAGTCGATCAGAAAAAAGGCTGGGTTTATTGGGGTGAAGTTGGTCCAGACTCAAGGATTGACAGCATGGATACAAGAGGACCTAGAGGTTATGATGAGGTCAATCAAGCTCGTCAGGCCGGCAACTTTGGTTGGCCATATTTTGTAGGGAATAATTACCCCTACTACGAATTTGAATTTGAAAGTGGAACCCCTGTTGCCGCTTTTGATCCCGCTAAGCCAATCAATAATTCTCCAAACAATACTGGCTTAAAAGAATTACCTCCTGCACAGCCAGCCTTCATTTGGTATCCTTATGTAGATTCTCCTGACTTCCCATCAGTGGGTACTGGAGGAAGAAACGCGATGGCAGGACCAATTTATTATCCTGATCTCTACACTGCTGACACCAAGTTTCCTGATTATTATGAAGGTAAAGTATTTATCTATGATTGGATCAGAGGATGGATCAAAGCGGTAACGATGAAGGAAAATGGTGACTTCGATAAGATGGAACCGTTTATGGCAGGAACAAAATTTAATTCCTTGATCGATATGGAAATGGGACCGGATGGCCGAATGTACACTTTGGAGTATGGAAATGGCTGGTTCTCTAAAAATCCAGATTCAGGACTTTTCAGAATTGACTACAACGGTGGTAACCGTGCTCCTGTAGTCACTGAAATCAATGCGGATAAAACATCCGGCAAATCTCCTTTGACTGTGAATTTCACTGCAACAGCTTCCGACCCAGAGAACGATGAATTAACATATACTTGGGACTTAGGAAATGGAAAAACAGAGAGCACCACTTCTCCTACATTGAGCTATACGTTCACGGAAATCGGTGAATACGAGGTGAAAGTCACTGCAGCTGACCCTGCTGGACTGACTGGAGTAAGTGCAGTTGCTAGTGTTTATGCAGGAAATGTAGCGCCTGTAGTTTCAATAGAAATCAAAGGCAACAAAGCCTTCTATTTCCCTGGAAAAAAAGTGAACTATGCAGTATCTGTCTCAGATGAAGACCATCCTAATGCAGCGAATGATTTGTCTACTTTGTACGTTTCGGCAGATTACCGAGAAGGAGTAGATATGGCTGAAGCTGATATGGGACATAAGATCATGACGGAAGCTATGATTGGTAAGTCTTTAGTAGCAGCATTAACTTGTAAGACTTGCCATAAAGAGGCTGAAGCTTCAGTAGGTCCTGCATATACTGAGGTATCGAAAAAATACTCCGAGAAAGACATCCCTTATTTAACCAACAAAATCATGAATGGTGGCGGCGGTGTATGGGGTGAAACTGTAATGCCAGCTAATCCAAATCTGAAAGGATCCGAAATGAGCGCTCTGATTGGCTATATTCTATCCTTAAACGAAGTGGCAGCTAAGCCTACGCTTCCAGCATCTGGTACTATTGACCCAACACAAGGTAAAACTCCAAGTTCAGCTGGTGTGATGACACTTTCCGCCTCTTATACCGATCAAGGTGGGGAAGGCATCAAGCCAATGACTGGATCTAGCTCAGTTTATCTGATGAATAACACCGTCGATCTGGCAAAAGCCATAGAGATGAAGGATTACGCAGGGATGAGTTTTGGAGGCATGAATTTCTTAATGGTTCCAAAAACAGAAGCTCATTTTGCGATAAACAATGTGGACTTGACCGATATCGGCTCCATTATGTTTATGACAGGCTCTAGAGAAGCAATGAATGAAGACGTTGTGTTTGAATTACACCTAGATAGTCCTACCGGGGAGAAAGTTGGTGAAGGAACTTTCTCTCAAGGAGAATTCAAACCAGATGGAACTGGCACTTCGATGAAGCCTTTTGTAATCCCAATGACAGGCAATGCAGATGGAAAGCTTCACAAATTGTTTGTGACCACCAGAGCCAAAAATGGTGGAGATCCTGGAACTTTCATTTTGATTATGATGTCCTTTATGCCAAAATAAATTGGGAATTATTCCACATGAAAAAAGCCAATCTCTGAATGAGATTGGCTTTTTTATTTAAAGTTATTTCAGCTAATACTAATAGGAATCCAATTATTAGAAGCTATAACAAGATGAACTCGTATTGGGGGAAATTAAGAAGAGTTCTAAATTTAACTCATTATTTCAAAGGTGAGAAAGGCAACGTTTTAAACATTACTGCATCTACCTTTTCTACGATTTTACCAGAAGCTTCAGACTCATCTCGCGCTTTCAACCAAGCAGGATCCTTGACGAAAGCCTGAAATCCTGCATCAAAACTTGCTTGATCTTTAGCGCCAAGAAGATAAACTAATTTGGGCTGAGTACCATCTTTCTCGACAGTCATCCAATACGGATAATTTCTTAAATCTTGCTTTGCAAAAAGTGCTTGAGTATGATCTCTAAATCGAGCTTGAATATTTGGCACTTTCCCTTCAAATAGGTGATACGTGCGCATTTGAATCACACCGCTTGGCATTGGTTTAGGAGTATCATTTAAGTGAGGTGCCAGCACCATAAAGGTTTGTTCCACACTCTTCACCAACGGTCCATTGACATGGGAAGCTTCATAAGCCTTTTTCCATTCTGGGTCATTCATAAAACTCTGCCACATTTTATCTCTTGAAGCTTCATCGGGATAGCCCAAGATATAAGTCATCGAGTTGTCTGTATTGTCCACTGGAAGAAAGTAGGCAATATTTTCCATACCCGCTTTTTCAAATAATTTCAGGGTATGATTCTGGAATCGATTGATCAAATCCTGAAGTTTACCCTCATTGGCATAATACTTTCTTATTTCGAAGTAGGTGGATTTCATGTCTGAGTTTTGCTGGGCGAAAGCTGACAGCGACAGGCAAAACAAGAAAATAAAGGGGAGTAATTTTTTCATGGTTATTGGGGTTTGAGGTTTTTATTTTTAGGCAATTTAATTTCAAACATAATTTTAGAGTCAAGGCTTTTTTTTAATTGGACTAAGGATTTCCTTTCCAAGCCTTCCAGAGCGCCGGACTTAATACTAGAGCCACAGTGAGTAGTCCAAAGGTTTCACGATTTTCTTCCATCTGTTGCGTTTTCATTGTGAGGTCTTTTTGAGCCCATTCTTGTGAAACCCAATCTCCCACTCCTCCCGGGAAGAAATAAATAGCTCCCAGCACACAAAGTATCACAACCAAGGTAAGCGGGAGTTTCGGAAAAATCCCTCGAAAACCGAGTAGACAAAAAACCACCGCCACACCATAGATACTTACCCACACTTCTGGATCAGGGTCATTGAATTGCCAGTAGGCAAATAAGACAAATAAAGCTGACCAGATTCCGAAGAAAATTTTATTGAATTTCATAGCTTGAGTTTTTTACTAGAATAGCAGAAACAACTTAAAAAATTTGATCCAAAGTAGCTACATTTCTTACACTAGATCAATCCATTTCAATTTAAACAAATGCTTTACTTCTTCCAGCTTAAAAAAGTCATCCTAAGTATTGGCGTCTTTCTGGCCTTTAGCATTTCGGTTTTTGCTCAGAACGACTCTGTTAATAGACTTAAAAAGGAGGCACCTCAAATTAAGTTTCCAATTGTGTTAATGGAGGATACAATTGGTTACTTAAGCAAACCACTTGGTGCTTTTACTGCCAAAGAGCGTGCTGACCGAATCAACCAACGGTTGGTGGAGCTTCTGGAATCGAATGAGTTGGATACGGCTGCGATTACCATGGCAGTAGAAGATCAAAACGTAACGATCTTCCACAGACAAGAAGTATTGGGTTATATCACCGCTTCAGATGTAGCTGGAGACACCTTAGATCAAGTGTCTGTCGCAAAAGGACTAATTCAAAATGCGAAGCAGAGTTATGCCAAGCATTATGCCTCCACCACTTTCTTAGCAAATCTCACTCGTGCTGGGCTACTAATTGGAATACTAATAGGCTTATTTCTGATTCTGCGATTTTTGAATATCGGCATAAACCGACTTATCGAGTGGATTCTTCTCAAATGGCAGGACTATTTTACCGGATTCAGGATCAAAAACTACCAAGTCCTAACCAAAGAAAGGCAAGAAAACTTGCTCAGGATCATCATGAGGATTGTGAAAATCGCAATGATTATCATTCTTCTTTACCTTTCTTTACCCCTAATTTTCAGCCTTTTTCCTGCTACTGAAGGGCTTGCCGAAATCCTCCTCAGCTACATCACGGATCCGCTATGGGGTGTTTTCAACAGTTTTATAGAATACCTTCCAGAACTATTCATGATCATGGTCATCGTATTTGTGACCTATTACATTCTGAAGTTCGTGTCTTTTATTTCAAGGGAGATTGAGATAGGAGTCATTACGATTCCGGGTTTTTATCCGGATTGGGCAAAACCCACCTTTAATTTATTCAAAGGGATCATCATTGCTTTTTCTTTCATCATCATATTCCCATCCTTACCAGGACATGATTCTCCCGCATTTCAAGGAGTAAGTGTGTTTTTGGGACTATTGATTTCATTGGGTTCTTCCTCAGCGATTAGCAACATTATCGCTGGCTTTGTGATCATTTACATGCGGGCTTTTCGTAAAGGAGATCGTGTAAAAATAGGAGAAATAACAGGTGACGTGATCGAAAAGACCTTGCTTGTCACACGAATTCGAACCATCAAAAATGAAGAAGTTACTATTCCCAATGCGGCAATATTAAACGGAAACACGGTAAACTATACCAATGCCAGCACTTCTACCGGTTTGATTTTACACACAACAGTGACCATCGGGTATGATGCGCCTTGGAGGAAAGTTCACGAACTATTAATTGAAGCAGCCAAGTCCTGTGAACTGATTCTTAGAGAACCAAAGCCTTTTGTCCTTCAGACTAGTTTGGATGACTTTTATGTTAGCTATCAGCTAAATGCCTACACGAAAACGCCTGAAAAATCTGCAGCCATCTATTCTAATCTTCACTCAGCCATCCAAGACAAATTCAATGAGGCTGGAATAGAGATCATGTCTCCACATTACAGAGCCGAACGAGACGGCAACGCATTAACTATTCCCCCCACAGCTATCCCAAAAAACAAATCCTAATTCAAGTAAAATGCCGATTATTTGTACTGCCAATTCCCAATCAGACTTAGCCGGAATCATCCTTCTTCAGCAAGAAAATCATGCTTCCAATGTCTCTGAGGAAGAGAAAAAAGAACAGGGATTTGTCATGGTTCAGCATCAGCTTGCAGATCTTGAGAATTTTTCAAAGTATGCGCCTCAAGTCATCCTGAAAGAAGGAGATATTGTAGGAGGATATTTATTGGCAATGCCCAAATCTCTTCGAGAAACTGTACCCATGCTCAAGCCGATGTTTCAGCAAATCGACCAAATCACTTATGCTGGGAAATCACTGCAAAACGCCAATTATTTGGTAGTCGGACAGGTCTGCGTAGGCAAGGATTTTAGGGGGAAAGGATATATAGATCAACTGTTCAAAGAATATCGAAACACCTTTGAAGGAACCTATGATTATGCCATTACCGAAATCGTCACAACAAACAGTCGTTCTATTGGGGCACATCTTCGGGCGGGCTTTGAAATTATCCACACCTTTCAAGATGAATTTCAGGAATGGAATATTGTGCTTTGGGACTGGACTAAAGAAAGCTGAAAATCTTTGATTTAAATGAATCATTCAGGAAATAAAAAACCATTTTAAACGTTTACTAGCAAACGAAACGTTATGAAAATGAAGCATTTAAACTCAACAATTTTAGTTTGTTTGATGGGCCTTTTTCTATTTAGTTCTTGTAACAAAAATGATAACAACCCTACTAACACGACTAAGGATAGAATCCAAAACACTCTTCAAAATGGGACTTGGAAAATCACAAAGTTTATTGATTCAGGGACAGATGAAACTAATCATTTCACAGGATATAATTTCACCTTTAACAGTTCCGGTGTTTTAACAGCTATAAACGGTTCGATCAACCATAATGGCACCTGGAGCATAACAGATAGTAATAGTAATGATGACAGTCAGGATGATTTAGACTTTAATATCAATTTCAACTTGACAAATGATTTTGAAGATTTAAATGATGATTGGGATTTCGTTTCTGAGTCAGCTAATAAAATCGAGCTAATTGACGTCAGTGGTGGAAATGGAGGTACAGATTATTTGACTTTTGAAAAAAATTGAAATTGATTCAAAAAATCACTTCAAATTGATTTTCTCTCTTTAAAAACAAAAACGGGAAGCGATTCTTT
>JAHEBE010000274.1 GCA_024642365.1 Algoriphagus sp. | reverse complement strand
GGATTCAGATTTAATGCTCCAAAAAAATTACGAAGAACATTGGATGCAGTTCCTCTAGTAAACTAATCCAATTCGCTATTTCTTGAAACTGTAAAGGAATGGAGCTTTATGCGAGCCTCCTGAGAATCGTTTTTCATGCCTTTCCAGAATATCCAAGCTAAGCATCTTCCGCTGAAAATTGGCTCTATTTTGTGGCTCCCCTAATATAGATTCATAGACTAGCTGCAGATCTTTCATCGTGAAAAACTCAGGAAGAAGATTAAAGCTAAGCAGCTTTCGATCTAAGTTAGCTCTTAAATGCTCAATCGCTCTACCTACTATCAGGCTATGATCTTGCATTAATTTTGGAAGGGCATCAAAATCATACCATCCAATCGAATCCGAAAACACATCCGGTGTTGGGTTCACCTTTTCATAATTAATCAAGGCATAATAGCCCACTGTTAAAAATCGGTCGAGCACCCAATCGTCATCCGAACTAATCCCCTGGGCCTCAAAAATACGACGCATGATAGTTGGGTCAGATCGCTCTAAGGATCCAAAAGTGTGAAATTGCTCCAAATAAATCTGATCAATTCCGGTCCGTTCGGACAAGCCTTTATTTACAGCCGTTTCCAAGGATTCATCTCTCCTCACAAAACCACCCGGAAGCGCAAAAGTCCCTGTATTGTGGTATTCTAAAATCAAGATTTTCAACTTTTCAGCTGAAAAGCCAAAAATCACAGCATCATAGGAAAGATTAGGAATGTAGTCCCTTGAATTAAAAACCATAAGCGAAACTATAAAAAACAAGCGATTAAACTAGGAAAATCGGCGCAAAGAAACTACTATTGTTTCATACAGAAACAATATTAATAAATTGATGAGGACTCGCCAATATCTAGTTAGTTTACTCCTAATTTCAGGCATTTTAATTCAGCCGAATTTTTCAATTGCCCAACACATCAATAGCATAGAAGTGAAAACCGAAATAAAAAACGGTACAATCGCTGGTGAATTCGACACCAAAAGCAATATCAAAAAATACCTGGGAATTCCATTTGCAAAGCCACCTGTTGGGGAGTTAAGATGGAAAGCGCCACAACCTTTGGCCAATTGGACAGGCGTAAAAGAAACCAAGAAATTTGGACCTCGTGCAGTTCAGGCTCCAATTTTTGGTGATATGGACTTCAAATCAGACGGGATGAGTGAAGATTGCCTCTACTTGAATGTCTGGACACCGGCAAAGCGGAATGAATCCGGTTTGCCTGTTTTAGTCTATTTCTATGGTGGTGGTTTCTCCGCAGGTGACGGCTCAGAACCGAGATACAATGGTGAAGCCATGGCTCAAAAAGGTATTGTAGTCGTTACAGTAAATTATCGATTAAATGTTTTTGGGTTTCTAGCGCATCCGGATTTAAGTGGTGAAACAGCTCACAAGGGATCAGGAAACTATGGGCTTATGGATCAATATGCTTCCTTGAAATGGGTTCAGGAGAATATTGCAGCATTTGGCGGAGATCCTAAAAAAGTAACTATTGCCGGAGAATCTGCAGGGTCGATTTCTGTAAGCTATCAGATGGCTAGCCCCTTATCGAAAGATTTGATTGCAGGAGCGATCGGCGAATCTGGAGCTGGAATTAACCCAACTTTAGCACCAAGTAAACTAGCTGACGCAGAGAAAGTCGGAGTAGACTTCGTGACCAAAGCTGGTTACAGTTCCATTTCAGATATGCGAAAATTAAGCACAGCAGCTGTTTATGAAATCTTTTTGGAATCCAAGCTTTTCGGCTTTCCTGTAACTATTGATGGCTACTTCCTGCCAAAGACACTCCCGGAAATCTTTGAAGCCAAAGAACAAGCTCAAGTCCCATTATTAGCTGGCTGGAATTCTGCAGAGATCCCAGGAATGGCATTTATGCAAGGTCAGCCTTATACGACCGAGGCATTTATTGCAAAAGTAAAACAGACCTATCCGGAGCAATTTGAGGAAGTTCTTGCGCTACATCCGCATGGGACTCCAGCTGAGGTAGAGCGAGCTGCAACGGATTTAGCCGCCGATCGATTCATTGCCTATAGTACTTGGAAATGGTTGGACTTGCATGTCAAAAACTCGGATCAATCCGTTTACAGATACTTGTATAGCAAACTTCGTCCACCTTTGAAAGATTCCAATCTAACTCCCGGCCTAGCAGGTGGAACTGTCGCAGGCGGTCCAAAGATGCCAGAACCGATTGGAGCCCCACACGCATGCGAAATTGAATATGCAATGGGAAATCTTCCTCTTGTGACAGCATTTGCCTGGACTCCCGAAGATTATCAAGTTTCAAAAACCTTTATGGCTTTCTTTGAAAACTTCATTAAAACCGGAAATCCAAATGGCGAAAACCTTCCTGAATGGAAAGCGATCAACCCTTCAGATGCACTTCCTCCGGTGATGGATATCAATACCGAAAGCAAATTATTCCAAGCGACGGATACTCCGCGCTACCAATTCCATGATCGTTTTTATGGAAATGTGAAAAAATAGTACCTGATTAAACCTAACACTGAGTGATTAAAGGAGGCCGAAAGGCTTCCTTTTTTTTTGCTTTCCTTATCTTGTATTCCTTAGCTATCAATCGACATGTATAAAACAGCCAGTTTTCTCGGAACCCTTCTTCTATTTTTCATTTTTTTCTCTTGTACTACCTCAGAAGTAGAACAAGCCAAACAACCCAATATTCTATTTGTATTTGTAGATGATCATGCCTTTCAAGCCATTTCGGCCTATCAAAGCAGCTTGAAGGACCTTGCTCCTACTCCAAATATTGACCGAATCGCTGCCAATGGCATGCGCTTTAATCGCGCCTACGTGACCAATTCCATCTGTGCTCCTTCACGTGCATCAGTGCTCACCGGACTTCACTCACATGCCAATGGACATCGAACGAATGAAGACACCTTTGATGGTTCGCAAACTACTTTCCCAAAACTCCTTCAAACAAATGGATATAACACAGCATTGATTGGAAAATGGCATTTAAAATCTGTTCCGACCGGATTTGATTATTGGGATATTTTACCCGGACAGGGACATTACTACAACCCGGATTTTATTAATGCGACCGACACGGTGCGAGTCGAAGGATATGTAACCGAGATTATTACCGAAAAATCACTCGCTTGGCTGAAATCACAACAGGAAACAGGCAAGCCTTTTATGCTGATGATGCAGCACAAAGCACCTCATCGGGAATGGGAAAAAGGTCCCAATCAACTTTCACTTTATGAGGACATCACATTTCCGGAGCCTGATAATCTTTTTGATGACTACCAGACTCGAACTTCGGCTGCCCGAGATCAAGACATGACGATCGACAAAACAATGGAACTGAAGTATGATTTGAAAATGTGGGAACCAGCAGACTCAGTAAACAACACGTACAAGTTTACGCTGGGAAGAATGAATCCAGCACAGAAAAAAGCATGGGACGCAGTTTATGACCCGATTCGATCCGATTTCACCAAAGCGAATCTCAGTGGGCAAGAATTGGTACGATGGAAATATCAGCGCTATATGCGAGACTACCTTGCTGTGATTCGAGCAGTCGATGAAAGCGTCGGAAAAGTACTTGACTACCTCAAAGAAAATGGATTAGAAGAAAATACACTTGTTGTCTATACTTCTGATCAAGGCTTTTACTTGGGAGAGCATGGCTGGTTTGATAAGCGATTTATGTACGAGGAGAGTTTCCGAACCCCCCTCTTGATGTCTTGGCCAGGGGTGATTCCTGCTGGAAGCACCTCAGACGCCTTAGTATCCAACCTAGATTTTGCACAGACTTTTTTAGAAATGACCGGTACGCCAGATCCAGGCACGATGCAAGGCTTGAGTCTACTACCGATTATGAAGGGAGAGCAACCTGCTGATTGGCGAAAGAGCCTCTATTATGCCTATTTCGAATATCCGGGTGCCCACTCTGTGAAGAAACATGAAGGCGCTTTTGACGGTCGATTTAAGATCATTCATTTCTATGAATCAGATGAATGGGAATTCTTCGACCTTCAAGCAGATCCTAAGGAAATGAACAACGTCTATACCGCCCCAGAAATGCAGAACCAAGTCCTCCGGATGCAAGCGGAACTGAAGCGACTAAAAGCGGAATATCGAGTGGATTAAAAAGAGGTGGGAAAATCACCAAAGGTATAATTAGCACTCCTGATTTCATGGATTAAACTGTTGACTAAGAAGGACATCATCTTACCCCTTTGTACCAGCAAAGACCATCTTCAGAGTACCGTAATCAAACTTATTCTTGAAGTGCGTACGCAAAGCGGAGACGGACTTGAAGTGGGCAAATTGGGATTG
>JAHEBE010000273.1 GCA_024642365.1 Algoriphagus sp. | reverse complement strand
AGTATCAGCCCATCAAGAACGGGCAGCCTTTCTACAATCGAAGCTATCTGATTCTTCTGCCTCAATAAATCAATTAAAAAAAAGCATTCCATTTTGGGTTTATGGAATGCTGCTAATCAGCTTACTGACCTTGATTTGGTTGGAACCGAAACTAGGGGATGGATTTAGATAGATAGTAAATTTCAAAAACTTAAATCGCAATTACTTTTTCAAAATAGGCTTTCAATTCCAGATGTTCGGCGTCACTGACTTGATTGTTTTCCATGACTTTATTGACCAATTCCAGCATTCCTTTGAAGGGTTCTTTTTTGGACAAGGATACTTTGTTGCTCAACCAAGATTTAAGCATATCCAACTCATATTTATTGATTTCCCCATCTGCTAAAATGCCGTAGCAGATTCCTTGAAAAAAGTGAAGTTCCGCTTCTTCAGTAGCATCAGGGCTGAGTGTGGGTTGATATTTTTTGATGATTTGATTCATTTCAAAAATTTCTTCAGCCGATAAAACCCCCTGATCCAAGATCGATTTAATCTTGGAAAAAAAATTTCCAAAAGGCTCAATTTCACATAATCCTTGGTGAGCTTGGCACCAAAGTTTCATTTCGTTGAATTCCGAACGATTGATCACCCCATCTGAGCCGATTCCAAAAATCATCCCTTTTAGATGGTTGAATGGCTTTTCTAATTGATCTGAAGCTTCCATATTTTTTCTTTTTTCTTTAAGATACAAAAAACCTGAAAGGTTGGAGGTTTTGAAAAGTAGAATTTTTTAAAAATTAAGTATTGAATTTTACCTGAAATTCAAGGTGAAAATTGTCCGCTCATTTGGCTTGGAAGTAACTTGGAGGCTGCCTCGGTGAAGGTTCATAATCTGCCTGGAAATAGCTAGTCCAATCCCTGATCCTGTTTTTTTTGTTGTATAAAATGGCACAAAAATTCGTTCCAAAGCTTCGGGAACAATTCCTGGTCCATGATCCTCCACCTGAATGATAGAGCCCAAATCCCCTTGTGAAGAGGCGCGGAGAAAGATAATTCGATTGGCTTGTGAAGTCAGGGATTCTGATGCGTTTTTGATCAAATTGATTAAGATCATGCTGATTTGGTCTGGATCGCAAAGAATTTCTAAGGTGTTCGGTACGATTTCTAATTGCACTTCTACTTCGTTGACCTTTAAATCTTCCTTCATCAAGTTCAATACCTTGTCAAACAGTCCCTGAACTGAAATCAATTCTTTTTGGGGCATAGGGATATTGGTATAATCCCGATAGGCATTCACGAAATTCACCAAGCCTTTGCTTCGATTTGCAATAGTATCTAGTCCTTCTTGGACATCCTGAAAACCATCCCGCTTGATCAGAAAACCTTCCTGTTGAACGTAGCTATCTTCATCCAAAATAGTTCGAAGTGAATCCACCAAACTCGAAATCGGAGTAATCGAATTCATGATTTCATGGCGCAGAACCTTCGTGAGATTTTGCCAAGCCTCTAATTCGTTCGATTGAAGTTCGGCATTGATGTTTTGCAGGGAAAGTAGGGTCCAACTTTGGCCGCCCATTTTCAAGGAAGTGGACTGGATAATCAAGTGAAGACTTGGATTTACTTTTTGAGAAATTCGCTGTCCTGGCTTCATTTCCAAGACTTCAGCAAGCAATTCTGTTGATAATTTTCCTAAGTCCGAAATATCCCGAAACTGCGGGATTTGCAAAAGGTGTTTGGCGGCATTATTAATCACCCCGATTTTTCCTTGGGCATTGAATGATATTATTCCCGTATTGATGTGCTGAATGATGACTTGGAGGAAAAGCATTTGCTCTTCTTTTTCTGCTCTAGTTTTTTTGAACACATCCATGACTTCATTGAAAGCCACATTTACAGTTCGAAATGAGCCACCCATTTGGGAGTCAGAAGTGAAAGAGCTAGAAAAATCATTGTACCGAATGGAGTCTAAAAAACGCGCCAGCTTGTGATTGACAGAGTTGACATAATAGATCAATTCACCAATTTGGATCAATGCGACAAGTCCTAAAATGCCAGGCGCGAGCCATAATTGCTGCTGGTAATAAAGCCACAATCCGAGGTAAAGACACAGAATGATCAGTACCAATCGAAATCCAACCCCGAATGAAAATCGCTTATAAACCATATTTCTCTAATCTGCGATAAAGCGAGGAGCGTGTCAAGCCAAGTTCCTCAGCTGCTCGGGTAATATGTCCATTGTGTTTTTGTAATGCTTTACGAATTAAGATTCGCTCTACATCCTCAATATTCAAATGTTCCAGATTTACAGATTCTTCAGATTTTTCTTGGGTTTGAACTTTCTGTAAAAATAAATCCTCAGGCTGTAGCACATTGTGATTGCTCATGATTACCGCACGCTCGATGCTATGTTGAAGCTCTCGGATATTTCCTGGCCAGTGGTATTTGGACATTCGCTTGATCAAAGGTTCAGATGCTTTTCGAATGTCCTTATTATACTTTTTGGAATAATAGGCGATGAAATGATCTGCCAAAAGCGGGATATCCTCTATCCGCTCACGAAGTGGTGGAAGTTGAATTTCTATTGTATTGATTCGATAAAGTAAATCCTGCCGAAATCCATTTTCATAAACCATGTTATGAATTGGCATGTTCGTCGCTGAAATCAATCGAATATTCACCTCTACCGGCCGATTAGCACCTACTCGCGTGACTTCTCTATTTTGTAGCGCTGCCAACAATTTTGCCTGGAGTGGGAGGGGGAGATTTCCGATTTCATCCAAAAACAGAGTTCCTTTATGCGCTTGTTCAAACCGACCTGCACGATCCTCTTTGGCATCGGTGAAGGCTCCTTTTTTATGGCCGAAGAGTTCTGACTCAAAAAGTGTTTGCGTAATCGATCCTAAATCTACACCTACAAATGCTTCCCGACTTCGCTTGGAATGGCGGTGAATCGCCCGAGCGATCAGTTCTTTTCCTGTTCCATTTTCTCCTAGGATCAAGACATTGGCATCAGTGACTGCTACACGCTCAATGGTTTCAAAAACCTTTTGCATGGAAGCACTTTGTCCAATGATATCTTTGAATTTATTGTCGATGTCTTTTTCCAGCGTGTTTTTTTGATCTTTTAGGAGATCTACTTCCAGCTTTTTCTGGCGGAGATGAAGGGCAGAATTCAAGGTGGCAAGTAATCGCTCATTTTCCCATGGCTTCAACACAAAGTCTGTAGCTCCTTCTTTAATTGCTTTCACTGCCAAATTCACATCTCCATAAGCCGTGATCAACACCACAACCGCAGATGGATCTAATTCGAGGATTCGATCCAACCAATAAAAACCCTCCTGTCCCGAACTTACATCTTTGGTAAAATTCATATCCAAAAGAATCACATCATAATTTTCATTATGTGTAAGAATAGGTAAGAGATCAGGGTTGGTTTCTGTATCCACTTGGGCGAAATGCCGCTTGAGAAAAATTTTTGCTGCTTTCAGCAAATCTTCATTGTCGTCGATGATTAAGATTTTTCCGATTCGTTGCTCGTTCATCTTTTTAATTTTTGGCAAAGGGAAATATGTCCCGGTTTCGAATTCCATTTGTTCCAAAAGCATACCGAAAACCAAGTTTGATTTAAAATGCCTGAAAAACGTCTTTTTCTTGGAATTTGGGCCTGTTTTTCTACCTAGAATTCTTTTTTCAAGGTAAGCTAAAAATATCCGACTTTAACCTCTTTTGTTCGCTCGCGGACGAAAATGTTCGCGTAAAGGAATAAGCTTTTTACGAAAAACAAGCAATCAGGCATCCAAGCGCTATTTTTTGCATGGCATACCATTTGGCATAAAGGGAATAGCCCTGAAAAGCTAAAACACACAATAGATCACCAATAGATCAACAATGGATCGGAAAATAGAAAAGAAGTTTTGGACCCCTAAAAAGATCGCCTATATCGTAGGTGGTCTGCTCGTAGTAGGTGGAATTATTTATCAAATTGGATTTGCAGATCATCGATCTACCATGAATGTGGAAAAAGATCGATTAAGCATCGCCACTGTAAGTACTGGTGAATTCACCGATTACATCTTGGTTTCAGGGCAGATCGAGCCTGCACAGACTTTTTTCCTGGATGCAGTAGAGGGAGGAATGGTTGCCGAAGTGGTTCGAGAGTCTGGAGCTTTGGTAGAGCGAGGTGATACTATTCTGACTTTGACCAATTCAAATCTTCAGTTAGACGTGATGTCGCGTGAAACAATGCTTTATGAGCAAATCAACAATCTTCGTCAAACCAGACTATTCCTGGATCAAAATGATTTGAGTCAACAAGGGCAGTTAGCCGAAATCGATTACCAGATCTCACTTTTGGAGCC
>JAHEBE010000272.1 GCA_024642365.1 Algoriphagus sp. | reverse complement strand
GCTGCCGTGACCTCAGTTGTTAAGACTCCGTTGTACATGAGTAGCCCAATGGTCGGGAGATCGGGACGAAATTCCTTAAGATGGGTTGTGAGTGTATCTGAAGGAATTTCAGAATTGATTGCCTCGGAATTAGAATTCTTCAAATCACAACTTTGAAAAAAAACTAGTAAAACAAAAAAGTAGCTTAGAAATAATTTCATAATTGAGATGCAGGATTTTATAGGATTTATAAAATTAGCAACACAATTATGGTTTGCATTCGATTTGGTCATTATTTTCAGTTCACACCTAATTAAGGCTAAATTTGAACATGCAATCTCGCCCATTTTCTTACCTCTTTTCAATCAGTTATTTTGGAGCTCGCTACAAAGGCTGGGCCCCACAGCCCAATCAACCTACAGTTCAGCGAAGAATAGAGCGAGTACTTAGGCACGTTTTAGGACATGAAGACTTTTCCTTGATAGGCGCAAGCCGAACAGACTCAGGAGTATCTTGCCGTGATGGGTACTTCCAGCTTTTCTTGAGGGAAAAAGTGAGTCTAACAGGACTGCTTCCAGAATTGAATACACATTTGCCAGATGATATCCGGGTCAGTCAAGTGCAGGAAGTTGAAGCAGATTTTAATTTGATTCAGTCGGTCAGTCAAAAGACTTACCGGTATTATTTCTCAAATCAAGCAGTTTTTAATCCTTCGATTTCAGCTTTTGCAGTTCATGTCTCAGAACCCCTGCAAGTAGATCTGATGCAAAAAGCAGTAGAAAGCTTTGTCGGGGATCATAATTTTAAAGCTTTTTGCAAGACCTCCCCAAATAAGTCAGAATACAATCGTGACGTGATTTCTGCTGAAATCTTTACCACCAATGAATTTCAAGGCATCATTTTCCCTTCCGAATTATTATTTTTTGAAGTGACCGGTACAGGTTTTCTTCACCATCAAGTGCGTAAAATGATGTGGTCTATTTGGGAAGTGGGAAAAGGGGTTTGGAATCTCGATGAGATTCGTGATAGATTAGATAACCCCGAAAACAGTTGGGATCAAATCCCTCCTGCGCCTGCACATGGGTTAGTGCTTTGGGAAACAGTTTTGAAATCAGAAAGCTAAAGTGAGAAGTCTTAAAAAGGCCAAGTTTCAGACTTCTCACTTATGATTTCATAATTTTGATCAGACTTTATTTGGTTCCGGATGTGTATATCCAGCTCGATAAGGTCGTCTAAGTCTGGCTGTCGCTTCAGGATCGCCAACCACAGTCATCGTCTTTTGATCATATTTCAAGGCTCGACCGCCGAGATCCATAGAGATGTTTGCAAGGATGCAGGAAGCTGTAGAAATATGCCCTTCCTGAATATCAGCAATCGGTAAGGTGTCTTTTTCGATGGAGTTCAACCAATCTTTCATATGCAAACGAGTAGCAGGAGCAGCATTGAGTTCGATTCGTTCTTCAGTTACATCTTCTGGGAATTGCTCTTTTTCTAGCACAAGGTCAAAATGAATAGGCTTTTTATCCTCACCATATGGGATAAAGTCTGCCTGCATGGTACTTCCAGCTAAGTAGCCATGCTCGCCATAGATTTTAAACGCCCAAGGATAATCCTTATCTACTGGATTACCCCAAGTTCGATGTTGCCAGACTACATTCAATTCAGGGTATTCGAAAATTGCAGTTTGGGTGTCAGCGATATTTGATTTTCCTTCTTTTTGCACATAAATCCCGCCCGTAGAAGTTATTTGTGTCGGCCAGCCAAGCTTTAGCATCCACCGCACGGTGTCGAGCATGTGCACACACATGTCTCCCGTTATTCCATTTCCATATTCGATAAATGTTCTCCACCAACGGATATGAGGAAGTCCATCGTAAGGTCTCAATGGTGCTGGACCTGTCCATAGTTCATAATTAAAAAATTCTGGAACTGCCTCAACAGGAGGATTTCCATTGGCTCGCATGTGGAAATAACAACAAACTTCAGCATGTGAAATTTTCCCAAGTAATCCGGTGTCGATTACTTCCTTTTTGGCGGTAATGAGGTGTGGAGTACTTTTTCGTTGAGTTCCGACCTGCACCTTTTTATTGTATTTCCGAGCTGCTGCTACAATCGCCTCACCTTCAATAACGTCTACTGAAATTGGCTTTTGCAGGTACACATGGGCACCGGACTTCAATGCATCAATTGCCATTAGAGCATGCCAATGATCAGGTGAACCGATTAGTACAAATTCTGGCTTGGTATCCGAAAGGAGCTTTTTATAATCTTCGAATAAGGCAGGTACTTTACCTGATTTCTGGCGTTCCGAAACTAGTTTTCCAGCTGCTTCCAAGATGTTTCGATCGGGATCACAAAGACCGACAACTTCCACATCTGCAACTTGGATTAGGCGAAAAAGATCAGATTTTCCGTACCAACCTGTCCCAATCAAAGCCACTTGAATTGGCCCTTCTCGGTCTTTGAAATCCATTCCAAGTAAGCCAAAACTGGCTAAAGCGGCTAATGCCGAAGAGCCTTTTAGAAAATCGCGTCTATTTAAGTGGTTCATAGGTTATTGGGTTGAGGTTAATAGAAAACAATTTACAAAAATGAGGCAAATGGGCAACCTCCCTAGGATAGGAGGTTCAATTACACTTTGAAGAAATCAGGAGGCTTTCCAATCAAGCTGGCGTCCTTCTTTTTTAGCAGCAGCATCCATACTGGTGCCAGCGGCAATTCCAATGGCCATTCCGATGGGTAGCCCAATTCCTAAAAACGCCATATTTCCCATCGCCGCACCAAAAGCCACTCCTAAAGGAATTCCAAAAACCGACATTCCCAAGATCATCCATTGGGTTTGATAATGGTTTTGGGGAACAATTTTCACTTCTTTTTCGAGCATTTTTATAATTAGAGACTTGCCCGCTTTAAGTGCTTTTAGCAAATCCCCTTCCTTTCCTATAAAATCATTTAGACCTCCAATGATTTCATTGCTTTTAGTGATTAGCTCATCGGGAATTTCTTTCTTAGAAATGGCTTCAAGCAAAGCCAGAAACGAATTGGATTCTTTTGAAAGTTTTGGATCGGTATCAAACGCAGCGCGATGCTCAAGGGAAATAATTTTCATAGCGGGATTTAATTTACCTCAATATACGAATCCCACCTGTAACTATTCCTGCTCAAAGCGCTGAATCAACCAAAACTGTTAAGCTCTTCCAAGAAGAGGTTTTGAAGCTAATTTTTTAAAATTTCACTCCAAAGCGCTCGCCAAGTTCTGTTAAATCTTTAACCACAGGAGCTAAAAGAGGTATTCCTTCCTTCATTCGAATTTCTTCCAATTCTCGTTCTGGATCACCAGGAATTAACACTTTTTCATTACCAGGGGTAGGCTTGGCTGACCGAAATCGCGTGATCCAATTGTCCATATGGGATTTAAATTCATCTGCTGGGCGGAATGCATCGACACGCATCGCTCCAAAAAAGTGACCAATTCCATCGCCGACTGGATTAGGATCTGGCTCCAAAAACGCTACAAAAGGTGGTACCCAAGGCCCGTAATTTGCGCCGGATAAAACGGCAGAAAAAATATCCACGATTGATCCTAGGGCATATCCTTTATGCGACCCGTGCTCTCGATCGCCTCCAAGTGGTAGCAGCGCTCCTCCGTCCTTGACGCCATTAGCCGATGTCGTCGGATTTCCGGTTTTATCTTGTACCCATCCTGTCGGAGTGTCCATCCCTTTGCGCTGCAAGATTTCCAATTTTCCATTGGCTGCTGTGGTGGTAGCCATATCTGCTACAAATGGGGGCTGATCTTTTGCAGGAATTGCTACTGCGATTGGATTTGTCCCCAACAATCTTTCTTGAGAAAATGTTGGTGCTACCAATGGGCTTGCATTGGTAAGTGAAATCCCGATCATATCATGCTCCAAAGCCATCATGGCATGGTAGCCAGCAATGCCATAATGATTGGAATGCTTTACCGAAACCCAACCTGTGCCAGCAATTTTTGCTTTTTCGATGGCTACCTGCATGGCGAAAGGCGCCACTACTAAGCCTAAGCCACCATCTCCATCGACTACCGCAGTGGAAGGAGTCTCATGGATGACACGAATGTTTGGCGTAGCATTTATACGGCCTTTTTCCCACAGTCTGACATAGCCAGAAAGTCGGGCTACTCCATGTGAATCTACGCCTCTCAGGTCTGCTGAAAGCAAAACCTCAACCGCAGTCTTTGCCTGATCCTCTGGACAACCTATTTTGCGAAGCATCTGAAAAGTAAATTCGTAGAGTTGATTGTAGGAATAAGTCATGGTCATACAGAAAAGGCCAAAATGATTGAGTTTTGGCCAAAGATAAGGAAATCAATTATTTGAAA
>JAHEBE010000271.1 GCA_024642365.1 Algoriphagus sp. | reverse complement strand
ATGCTGCTCATTTTGATAATTGTAATCCAATCGGAAATCCTGAATCGTACGATCCTCAAATAACGCCTCAGGTAGGCCGTACCAATGCTCCATTGCAGTCAATCCTGCTCTAGCAGAGTTGAGCACATTCCATCGGGCCACGTCCAGCTGCTGGTGGTGCATAATGGATCGAAGTCCAAGTTTTTTGTTTTCTGAAATCGCCGCTTGCATTACTTCTGGTTTAGCCCCGAAGAATTTAATCCCATCAGCGCCTTTCGCCTTATTTTCATTTACCCAAGCTCTAGCTTGCTCGGCTGTGCTAATAGAATTTTGGGCTCCTTGTCCAAAAGCGGTATAGGCAAAAAGTCGAGGAGCAGTAATTTCATTCGCGGCAGATCGCTTTTTTTGATCCAAGACCCAGTTCAAACCATTCCCTGCTGACGGATCTTTAACAGTAGTGATCCCATGCGCCATCCAAAGCTTGTAAACATATTCAGCCGGTGTTCCTTGTCCTGTGCCCCCAATATGCCCATGAGAATCTATAAATCCTGGTAATAAATAATGTCCTTCAAGTTCATAGACTTTGTCATCAGGGCCTGCTTTTGGACGTCTATTCTCTGAGATCGGGAGTCCAGGATAGCCTACTACCTGAATCTGGGCAATCTTATTTTTTTCTACTACGATATCTACAGGACCAATTGGAGGTGCCCCAGTCCCATCAATCAGGATTACGCCACGAAGGATCAATCGTCCGTATTGGCCATCGCCTTCGGCGCGATCAGGTGCGGGTTGAATTTGGGAGAAAGCTGGAAGAAGTGTCCAGAACGAAAGCATCAATAGGAGTGCAATATTCTTTTTCATCGGATTTGGTGGTTTTATCTGTCCAATAAGATAGGCGAAATTCCTCCAACAAAAAATTAGAATTTGATAAGAGAATGCATAAAAAAAGCCTTTCAGAAAATCTGAAAGGCTTTTGCTTGAAGTTGGTGGTTTATTAATTTATTTAAACTGATCCATCATCTCTTCGGAGATTCCGGTAAATGAGTAGCCGCCATCATGGAATAGATTCTGCATTGTCACCATTCTGGTAAAGTCGGAAAACATAGTCACGATGTAATCTGCACAAGATTCAGCAGATGCATTCCCTAATGGAGAAAGTGATTCAGCAAAATTATAGAAGGAATCAAATCCTCCGATGCCTGTTCCGGCAGTTGTTTTTGTAGGAGATTGAGAAATGGTATTTACACGTACTTTTTTCAACTTTCCAAATCGATAGCCATAGCCTCTTGCGATGCTTTCCAACAAGGCTTTAGCATCTGCCATATCGGTGTAGAAAGGGAAAATCCGCTGCGCAGCAATGTAGGAAAGACCAACAATTGAAGCCCATTCATTCATGACATCTTGCTTTTCTGCCACTTGCATCATCTTATGAAAAGAGATCGCAGAAACATCGTAAGATTTCATCGCCCAATCGTAATTCAAGTCTCCATAGGATCTTCCCTTTCGGATGTTTGGAGACATTCCGATGGAGTGGAGTAAAAAATCAAAGTTACCGCCTAAAAACTCTTTGGCTTCCGCGTAAAGTTTTTCGATGTCCTCTAGACTAGTAGCGTCAGCAGGGATCACGATCGTATTACATTCCTGTGCGAGTTCATTGATGGCTCCCATTCGCATGGCGATCGGTGCATTGGTCAATACAAACTTTGCACCTTGTTCCTTGGCTTTTAAAGCTGTCTTCCAAGCTATTGAATTTTCATCCAATGCTCCGGTAATGATTCCTACTTTTCCTTTCAGCAAATTTTCTGGCATATCGCTTTCGTGTTAATTTCAAAATTTGTCAAAAATAGGCAAAAAATATTATTCGAGGTTCTTTATCGACAAGCTTGAGCTATTTACTGACTAATTCTCGGGCACTTTCCAACGCGGAGGCAGATGGAGAAATTCCTGAAATCATCTTTGCCAACTCTTCTATACGTTCTTCCAAAGTCAATAATTTGATTTTACTGATCGTTTTTTCAGCAGAATTGTCTTTATAAACAAAATAATGAACATCTCCTTTTCCAGCCACTTGAGGCAAATGGGTAATACAAATTACCTGATGCTTCTTTGAGATTTCCTGCATCATTCCTACCATTTTCAGAGCTACTTCTCCAGAAATCCCTGTATCAATCTCATCAAAAATCAAGGTTGGAAGTTCCATTTTATCAGCCATCAGATACTTGATGGCGAAAAGTAATCTTGAAAACTCCCCTCCCGAAGCCACTTTTTTAAGGGCTTGAGGAGCTGCGCCTTTATTAGCAGAAAATAAAATTTCGATTTCATCCATTCCTGATGCTGAGAATGAAATCGGATGATGTTCGAGTTCGATTTTAGCATTTTCCATTCCAAGCCCAGCAAGCAATTGGCTCAACTCCGAAGCAAAAAGGGAAGTGATTCCCATTCTTTTTTCCCGAAGTTTTTGTCCAGCTTCCAACAGCATTTTTTCAGAATGGATCAATTCTCTTTCAGCCTTTTCTAGAAGCTCATCCAAATTTTGAACTTCGAACACCTTATCTGCTAAAGCCTGCTCGAGCTCCATCAATTCTTCCACTGAATTCAAGCCATGCTTTTTCTGAAGTAGATATATTTTACTGAGTCGCTCACGAGTCCGATCCAATTTTTCAAAATCCACCTCGACTTTACTTTCCTCATCGCCAAGAGTTTCCTCGATATCCCGCAACTCAATCATCAAGGAATGAAATCGCTCCCGCAAAGGATCAAAAGCATGGGCAAGTTTGGAAAGCTGTTGCATTCCTTGGTTGATCTGTGCAATGGCATTGGATACTCCTAGTTGATCATCCTGAAGCAATTGAAGCATTTCATTAATTCTTTGCTTAATCTCTTCAGCATTTTCAAGAATTTCTTGGGAGGATTCCAATTCCTCCTGTTCACCCCTTTGCAAGATTAAACTGCTCAATTCCTCCAATTGAAACGTATTGAAATCTGCCTCCTTTTTCAATTCTATCGCTCGCTGACTGAGGGCGATTTTATTTTTCTGGGCTGATTTAAATGCTTGAAAAGCCTTTCCGTAGGCTTCGAGTTCTGTTTTACTTTGGGCAAAGGCATCAATCAACCCTAATTGGAATGCACCTGAGGCCAGCTGTAACGTATCATGTTGGGAATGAATGTCGACGAGCTTCTCCCCAAGAATTTTTAGAGTGTCTAATAAAACGGGTGTATCATTGATAAACGAGCGAGATTTCCCGTTCGGACTAATCTCCCTTCGGATGATGCAGGTCGGGTCAAAATCTAGGTTTTCTTCTTCAAAAAATTCTTTTAAACCGTAATTACCAATTTCAAAAACGCCTTCAACAATGCATTTTTTATCCTCGTGAAGCAACACTTTAGTATCTGCTCTATTTCCTAGCAACATTCCCATCGCACCAAGCATAATTGATTTACCGGCACCTGTTTCCCCAGTGATCATGCTCAGGCCACTTGCAGGCTGCATCATCAATTGATCAATTAAGGCATAGTTGGAAATGCTTAGGGATTTGAGCATAGCGATAAAACTGTATGGTAAAACTAAAAAATCGAACTCAGCTTTTTAGCAACTCATTGTACTTTTTAGCATTGTTTGGATCGACCTCCAATAATAACTCTACGGCTTCTGTTCGGATTTCTAAGGGGGCATTTTTCAGAACCTGGCTAATCTCATCGCTTTTGGCATCCATAAATGAGATCGTGAAAATTCCATTTGGCTGCGTTTTGTTCGCTCCAGCTACGATTTTAAGTGCTTCTAATATATTGGAATAGGCTTCATCAGGTTGGATTTGTAGGATATCCATGCCTTGCCGATGATACAAATAATACGCGTCTCGAATGGGTGAAAATACTGAAGAAATGTAAATATCATTATTTAGCCAATAGCGATTTCTTCTATCCGAAGTGCTTTGGGTCCAGCCTTGTCGTCCAGACTGCTGGGCATTATTTACGATTTCATTGGCGATTTCGAAAAAGCGGTCTCCCCCTCTACTTTCATAAGAGTCATAATCAATACCCAACGCGATATGGGCATAAAAAGCCAGTAAAGAACTGATATTATTTAAAAATGTGAAGCGGTTGAATTCAATCGGCTGAGATTCTATGTATTCAAAATTCCAGTTTCGATCGGCAAAATTGAATACTAAACTCTCATAATTTGTTCCGTAAACAGGTCGAACGATTTGAACCTGCACGGTTGCATTGTAGCTTCCGACTTGAGGCACATCATTGATCGTGATCAGTAAATTTCCTTTGATCCGCTCTTCAGGCCGAAACTCATCCGTGGTCCAAGACCTTCCATTTAGAAATTGTTCAAAGCTTGTTTTCATTTGATTGAAAACATT
>JAHEBE010000270.1 GCA_024642365.1 Algoriphagus sp. | reverse complement strand
AAAATCAGTAGTCAGTCTATTTGCCAAAAGCAGATCAGATTCATTTGATAAATGGCCATACGAAACTAGCTGAAAAAAACTCCCCTGAGCCGGAGTGAATTTGAAATCTGTAGTTTCTAATCCCTCACAGAATAAATCACGTTTCTTTTGGTAAAATTTTGGAAGAGATTGATATGTCGCTGGATCTTGAATGTAATCAGCAAATGCGTATTGAAACGGTGTAGGTGTACTGAAAGTAACAAACTGATGCACTTTTCTAAATTCCTCAGTCAATCTTTTGGGGGCTAAACAATAACCAACTTTCCATCCCGTGACATGAAATGTTTTTCCAAAAGAACAGCAAACAAAAGTTCGCTCCCTTAACACAGGATGAGTCATCAAAGATAAGTGTGCACGTCCATCAAACGTAATGTGCTCATAAACCTCATCTGATATCACTAGGATGTTCCGAGCTTCGATAAGGTCAGCCAAATTATTTAAATCTGTTTGTGTCCAAACATAGCCCCCTGGATTATGGGGGGTATTCACGATGATCAAGCGGGTTTTATCGCTTACTGCATCAGTTAACTTTTCCCAGTCTACCGAGAAATCTGGCATATTTAAGGAAACGAAAACAGGTGTTCCCCCGCAAAGTTTAATAACAGGCACATAAAGATCGTATGCTGGCTCTAAAACGATAACCTCATCACCCGGTTTAACTACTGCAGTGATGGAAGCATAAATAGCCTCAGTAGCACCAGAAACTACAGTAATCTCCTCCTCTTCATGATAATTAACACCAGTCTCTTTCTTTACTTTTTCTGCTATTCGCAAGCGTAAAATCGGAACACCACTCATTGGAGCATACTGATTATTTCCCAACCGCATGTGAGTCGACACCAAATCAAGCAATTCTTGAGGGGCATTAAATCCCGGATATCCCTGAGATAAGTTTATCGCATTATGGTCTGCAGCAAGCTTAGACATAATGGTGAAAATGGTAGTTTCTACATCAGGCAATTTGGAATCAATCAGCATAAGCGGAGAATATTGGGTCTTTTAGAAATTACGTAATAAAAACACCTTGATACAATCAAATCTTAATTTTCGATCAAAAAATGAGACTCTTTTTAACTTTTAGCTAAAATTCCATCAAAAGAGCCAGCTGACATTTCATTCAAATTTAGCTACTTTTGCCCCTTCAATATTCCCAAATCTAACTCAATGGATTCCCAATTACGAGATATTAAATTAGTAGAAGTTCGATCTGAAATTGCTGCTGGCACAAGGGGCGCAAGCCTTGGAATCGATGCTTTGAAAATAGCGAGTCTGGATAAAAAATCGGATTTCTTTACACAGTTTGACCCGATTAATGTTCCAGATGCAAATAATTACCTCTGGAGAGGAAATAAATTTCCTCATGCAAAATACATTGACGGCGTTTATCAAGTATTGAAAAATGTTTATTCTACCGTGGAATCACTTCGCATGGAAAAGAAATTCCCCATTATCCTAGCGGGAGATCATAGTACAGCGGCAGGTTCCATCATGGGGATAAAAGCTGCAGATCCTAAAAAACGACTTGGAGTAATATGGATTGATGCACACGCTGATTTACACACCCCTTATACCACACCATCTGGAAACATGCATGGGATGCCATTGGCGATGGTTTCCCAGCTTGACAATTTAGACTGTCAGGTCAATATCCCTACAGAGGAGACTGTTACTTACTGGGAAAAAATAAAAACGATCGGAGGAGATTTCCCAAAAATCATACCTAGTGACATTGTTTTTATCTCTGTTCGGGACACTGAAGAACCTGAAAATTTCTTGATGAATAAATATGGTATCAAGAATTTCAAAACTGCTGAAATAAGAACCAAAGGGATTCAAAAGATCGCCGAAGAAACTTTAAGCTTACTCAGCGACTGTGACCAAGTTTATATTTCATTTGATGTGGATAGCCTAGATAGCTCGATATCAGTTGGAACTGGAACTCCAGTTCCTGATGGGCTTACTTTAGCCGAAGCGATCGAACTCAATGCAGAATTGATTAAAGATAAGCGTGTTTGTTGCTGGGAAATTGTTGAGGTGAATCCTACTTTGGATACTGAAAATACTATGGCTGAAGCAGCATTTGAAGTTCTGGAGATTACCACCAATTCTTTATTTGCGAATTTTTAAGGTCATTGATTTAAAAAAATTAGAAAGGATTCAGTGTTTTAGAAGCATTCAAAAGTTGGTAGTATAAAAGCAGGGAATGCTTATTTTCTATTTATTACCATGATTTTCAACCCCATTTTCCAAAATCTTATTTCCTTTGCGAATTCAAATCCTTTGAAGTAAACAACAAATGAATATTCAAGAATCGATTATTAAAGGCATTCAACTTGCTTTTCAGAATACATTCAATGCTGATATATCTATTGATCAATTGGCTTTAGCGCCAACTCGAAAAGAGTTTAAAGGCACATATACATTTGTGGTTTTTCCATTTCTAAAAATTTCCCAAACGACTCCAGAAGCAACTGCTACATTAATTGGAGATTATTTGAAATCCTCAGTCGATGCAGTTTCGGATTATAACGTTGTCAAAGGTTTTTTAAACTTAGAATTGAATAATCTGATTTGGCTTGATGTTTTTGCTCAGCTTTTTTCAAACCCTAATATTGGGCAGCTTCCTCCTAATGGCCAGCGCGTCATGGTGGAATACTCCTCTCCTAACACTAATAAGCCGCTTCATTTAGGTCATTTAAGAAATAACTTTCTTGGTTACTCGGTAGCGGAGATCTTGAAAGCAAATGGATATGAGGTAATTAAGGCAAATCTTGTCAATGACCGTGGGATTCATATTTGTAAATCTATGGTTGCCTATCAGCATTTCGGAAATCAAGAAACACCGGAAACGGCTGGCTTAAAAGGCGATCATTTGGCAGGAAAATATTATGTCTTGTTTGATCAAGAATACAAAAAACAACAAGCAGCACTAATCTCTTCTGGGCTATCCGAAGAAGAGGCAAAAAAGAATGCGCCTATTCTTTTGGAGGCTCAAGAAATGCTAAGAAAGTGGGAAGCACATGATGAGGCAGTGGTAACACTTTGGAATAGAATGAACCAATGGGTGTATGCTGGTTTTGAACAGACATACAACCGGATGGGTGTAGATTTTGATAAGTTTTACTATGAATCTGACACGTACTTATTAGGAAAAGATATTGTTGAGGAAGGATTAGAAAAAGGAGTGTTTTTCAAAAAAGAAAATGGCTCTGTTTGGGTGGACTTAACAGCTGAAGGCTTGGACGAAAAGCTGGTCTTGCGAGGTGATGGTACTTCAGTTTATATCACCCAAGATATGGGAACTGCAGATCTAAAATACCAAGATTATAGAATTGATAAATCTGTTTATGTTGTTGGTAATGAACAGGATTATCATTTTGATGTATTGTACAAGATCATGCGAAAACTTGGCCGTCCCTATGGAGACGGACTATATCATCTTTCTTATGGGATGGTCGATCTTCCTACCGGAAAAATGAAATCTCGGGAAGGTACTGTAGTGGATGCAGACGAATTGATGGAGGAAATGGTAGCTACTGCAGAAAGTCATACCAAAGAATTGGGTAAAATCGAAGGATTCAGTCCCGATCAAGCAACTGAACTTTATGAAATGTTGGGTTTAGGTGCTTTGAAATACTTTTTACTAAAGGTGGATCCAAAGAAACGAATGCTCTTCAACCCTCAAGAATCCATTGAATTCCAAGGAAATACTGGGCCATTTATCCAATATTCACATGCTAGAATCGCCTCTATTTTGCGAAAAGCAGGACAGATTGGGGTGGACTATAAACATGCAGATTTTAGTAAAATATCTAAATTGGAAGATTCTGAAGCTGCTTTGATCTTTATTCTTAATGATTTTGAAAAGAAAATTGAACTAGCTGGACAGGAATATTCCCCATCAGTTCTTGCGCAATATTTATTTGATTTAGCAAAAGAATACAATCGCTTTTATGCGGAAATGCCAATCTTTTTAGAAAATGATGATTCGGTAGTTGCTTTTAGAGTAGCACTATCTGAACTCACTTCCAAAACAATCAAAAAAGGGATGAGTTTACTAGGTATTCACGTCCCAGATCGAATGTAAAATGAAAATACTAATCCTTTTTACCTCCTTAGTCCTTTTTGCTTGTCAGCAAGCTGCTACTCGCCCAAAAGACCTTAATTCATCTTCTATCCAAACAGAAAGCGCTACAATGGAAAGCTCATTTTATAATTTCAAAATGAATGACATCAATGGAAAAGAAGTTGATTTCAATAGCTTTAAAGGCAAAAAAATAATGATTGTGAATGTTGCCTCGAAATGTGG
>JAHEBE010000269.1 GCA_024642365.1 Algoriphagus sp. | reverse complement strand
TAAGGTTTTATGAGACTGTTTTGAAACGTGTGGGTGATTCCAAGTTTTACCTTGGATTGGGTTATCATCTCGATGTCTATTCTAAGATTGATAATTTCACAGAGGAAGACATGCCAGCGACTTTAAGTTTCTCACATGACTATTACAACCAACAGCTTGGATTTGATACTGATCGTTACACAGTTTCTGGTTTGACGTTTAATGCCATTATGGAAAATCGCGATGTGGCAGTATCTCCATATGAGAAAAATTATGCGATGCTTTCTTATAAAGTAAACCCCTCTTTTCTGGGTTCTGATCAATCTTCCTCTACTCTGCTCTTGGACTACCGCCACTATTTCAACCTAAGCGAAAAGCGAAAAAGGCATTTAATAGCCTTATGGGGATACAGTAATTTTTTAGTCACTGGGAATTTACCGTATATGGGCTTGCCATCAATAAGTTATGACATGTTTGGTAGAGGAGGAAGGGGTTATGCGCAGGGAAGATTCAGAGGTGAAAGTATGGCATATACGGAGGCTGAATACCGCTTTCCGCTTCAGAAAAACAAAGAAACATTTGGCGGTACTTTATTCGTTAATGCAGCCAGCTTTAGCAGTAAAACCACGAATGAAAAACTTTTTAACAAGTTCAATCCAGGGTATGGATTAGGCCTCCGAGTAATGATCAACAAGGCTAACAGGACCACCATCACCGCTGATTATGGTTTTGGGCAAAAAGGGAATTCAGGTTTTTATCTGAATATAAATGAGACCTTTTAGATTTTGCTAATGCCCTTGGATTGAATGAATTAACTGCCTTCTAGTTTTATTTAAATTTGAACTTGCAAAAATTAGTTAAACTCAGACAATCCAAATTCGTTTTCTCAGGTTAAATCCATGATGGATTTTTATATTTGTGATTAATTTTACAAATGAATTCAAAACTTGAACAATGAAAAAACTTATTATTCTCCCCCTACTTGTATTCTTCATGGGGATTTCCCCAATTTTCGCCCAGTCAGTCGATGATGAAATCACTCTGATTCAGGCTGCTTTTGGAAAAGATAAAAAGATGCTGATTGATGCTTACATGGACCTCCCAGAATCAACTTCTGCTGCCTTTTGGACTGTGTATGCAGATTATGAAATGGAAAGACAAGAAATCGGTAGAGTGCGAATCAAATTGATTAATGATTACCTGGAAGGTTACGAATCAATGGGAGAAATGGAAGCAGACGAGCTTGCTACAAAATCTCTTCAAAATGATGTTGCACTAAGCAAACTACACGCTAAATATTACAAGAAATTCAAGAAAGCAACTTCTGCTTTGAATGCGGCGAAATTCCTTCAAGTGGATATTTACATTCACAATACCATTCGGAATGCCTTGCAACAAGAATTGCCATTCATTGGCGAATTTTAATTAATAACCTATACCACAAATGTTTAAGAAAATCTATGCATTCTTTGCCATAGCAAGTGTTGCTATGGTAACGATCTCGTGTTTTCCTGATGGAGCCGAGTACATCGATGAATTGGATATCGTCTACACCAACTATGACGCATCATTCGATTTTAAAAGTAAAAGTACTTTCGCAGTACCCGACAAAGTAATCAAAGTAGACGAGGAAAATGTCCCTGGCGAACCAGGCTTCGAACCTGATTATGTTTCCCCTGCTTATTCGGCAGCTATTCTAGCTTCTATTCGTTCGAATATGAGGGAATTAGGATACACAGAGGTAAGTAAGGATTCCAATCCAGATTTGATCATTCTCCCAGCTGTGTTTCAAACGGATCAGTTGTATTTCTATTACGATTGGTGGTATTGGAGCTGGTTTTACCCAGGATGGGGTCCAGGATGGGGATGGTATTACCCTGGCTATTATCCGCCGCAAGTGACTCGAATCAGAACTGGCTCAGTAATCATGCAAATGACCGATCCAAAAGGTCAAAATGCTTCAGATCAAATCCCAGTGGTTTGGACTGGTATCGTAAATGGTCTTTTGGAGGGAAATGTTGATACAATCTCCGGCAGAATCGGCACGACCATCAATCAAGCTTTTGATCAATCACCTTATTTAGCTAAGTAATCATGAAAAAGTCAATCTTTATACTTGCTCTTTTAGTAATGATAATTGCTGAATCGGCACAAGCGCAGAGTTCATTGTTCTCCTTAAATTACGCAGTAAGCGTACCTACTGGGAATACTTCTGACTTTATCGACCAGGCCTCAGGAAGAGGTTTTGTCGCTGAATTCCAAAAATTCACCAAAAGGAATGTTGCTTTTGGTGGTGAAATCGGACATTTCACGCTTTATAAACGAGAGTTGAATAAGGTCTATACCGAAGGAACAGCATCCCTATCAGGCGTGCAGTACCGCTACCAACAAAGCTATCCCATATTGGTCACAGGCACTTTCTATGCTACCACAGAAGGCGCAGTAAAACCTTACGGAAGTCTTGGTGTCGGGACAATGGCACACAATAGGAGAATTGACATGGGGATTTTCAGTTCTGAAGATACCTCTTGGCAATTTGCAGTTCGACCGGAATTAGGTGTTCTAATATCTCCTTCAGATGCTTTTGGTTTCAAAATAGGAGCTAAATACTATCAATCCTTTACGGGAGGCGGTTTGGATGGACAATCAACGATTGGTCTGAATTTCGGCTTTGTCTTCTTAAAATAAAGAAATGAGTCGCTCATTTCAATTGAAAGATCAAATCCAACAACTGATTCTAGTCGTTGGATTTGGCTTTTTATTGATTCCCTTCCACTCTTCCGGTCAGGTTAAAGAAAAGCCTAATCTTAAAGATAAGGAAGATGGGAAACTAGATTTGAGCGATTGGATTATTGAAGCAAATGGCTTCATTCCGATTCCACTTTTGATTACAGAACCAGCATTGGGAGGATTTGGAGGAGCTTTAGGATTGGCTTTTTTGAGTCAAGTGCCAAATAGTCCACCCAATATCACAACGGCAATAGCGGGGATCACTGCCAATAACACTTGGGCGGTCGGAGGTTTACATTCACACAATATTCCAGAAAAAGGAATCCGTTATCGATTCGGTGCATTCTATTCTGATGTGAATATTTCTCTTTACCGAGAATTGCCTCTTGTTGGTGAACAAAAATTTGAATTCAACTTCAAAGGTCTACCTATTTTCGCCAAAGGCACGAAGCAAATTGGCGATAGTAAATGGCAATTGGGAGCAAGCTATTTGTTTCTCTGGAATCGCGTAAGCCTTGGCCAGGAACTTCCTGACTTTATTTCTCAAAAGGAGTTAGATTCAAATATTTCGACCCTTGGGCCTGTCATTGAATTTGATAGTAGAGATAACATCTTCACTCCCAACCGCGGAACAAACATTATTGGATCTTGGGGGTTAAGTAAAAATTGGTTAGGAAGTGATTACAATTATTCACGATTAAACCTTGCCTCGTTTAGTTATTTCCCGCTAAAACCAAATTGGATCCTAGGTTTGCGCGTAGAATACCAGCAGGTGTTTAATGAACCACCTTTCTATCTTCTTCCTGGAATAAATCTAAGAGGAGTACCCGCAGGAAGATATCAAGGAAAGCAAGTTTCACTTACTGAGATAGAAAATCGATTTGACATCAATTCTCGATGGAGCATTATGGCATTTGGTGGATTGGCTAAAGCTTTTGATGGCTTTACTAATTTTAAAGAAAAGGATTTAGCCTACTCGATCGGTTCAGGATACCGGTATTTGATCGCCCGGAAATTCGGGCTTCGTATGGGAATGGATGTAGCTTTTGGCCCGGATGATTGGGGTTATTACATCGTCTTCGGTAGTAATTGGTTGCGTTAAACCCAGAATACAGATTGTTAACAAATTAAAATCTATAGTTAAATTAGTGCACTTAAAATTAAATCCCATGAAAACAGAAAAATGGTTCCTCCTATTATTTCTATTAGGTGTTTTTTCTTGCGGAAGTTCTAGAGTTGTCGTCGAAAATGAGCAATACGAATCTTTCGACTTGGCGTCCTATAAAAGTTTTGATTTCTTTGAAATAGAGGCACCAAATTCAGAAAATCCGGATTTCGAGAAAAATATTGCCTATCTGGAGGAGACGATCAGTAAAGGCCTAGTTGCTAGAGGTCTTAGTCAAAGTTCGACAAACCCAGATCTAAAAATTAATCTTGGAATTAAAATCGAGGACAAAGTACAAACTCGAACCACTAGCCTAGCTACTGACCCATTTATGTACACCGGTCAGCGATCTTACAAATGGGAGTCTAAAGAAGTTCCTGTGAATACCTATAAGCAAGGAAGCTTAACCGTACATTTGGTGGATCTCAAAACAAATGAAGCAGTTTGGGTAGGGACTATTGATAAAGTTCTTCCAACTAAATCAAAAAATAATCCTGC
>JAHEBE010000268.1 GCA_024642365.1 Algoriphagus sp. | reverse complement strand
CAAATTTTTGATTTGCCGGAGTAAAAATCGGCCAGCTAGGTCTTCCAAATCGAAGATAAACTGGGCCTACGTGCTCAGCTATTGCCAAGGTGGCTGCTTTAGTTTGATTGTAGTCGCAAGGGTTGATTACTGTCATGTGAGGAAGCATTTTCATCATTCCCAAATCTTCTAAAATTTGGTGTGTTGCTCCATCTTCACCTAAAGTCAAGCCCGCGTGAGAGGCACAAATCTTAACGTTCTTGTCAGAATAGGCTACGGATTGACGAATTTGATCGTAAACCCTGCCTGTTGCGAAATTTGCGAATGTTCCTGCAAAAGGGATTTTCCCACCCAATGCTAGTCCTGCAGATAATCCGATCATATTGGCTTCCGCGATTCCTGTTTGAAAGAACCGATCTGGAAATTCCTTTTGGAAATCACCCATTTTCAGCGACCCAATTAGATCGGCACAAAGCCCCACTACGTTTGGGTTTTTTCTTCCTGCTTCTAAGAATCCATCCCCAAAACCGGATCGTGTATCTTTCTTTTCTGTATATGTATATTTTAAGTCTAAGCTCATTGTTTTTTAATTAGAGAAGGAAATTAATAGTCACCGAGGGTTTCTTCAAGTTGGGCCAATGCATTTGCTAGCTGCTCATCATTAGGAGGAGAGCCATGCCACTTGTGTGTGCCAACCATGAAATCTACGCCGTAGCCCATTTCAGTATGAAGAAGGTTCATTACCGGTTTGCCTTCGCGAGTCAGATTTTTAGCTTTTTCCAAACCTTCTAAAACTGATTTCATGTCATTTCCATTTGGAGTTTCCATGACTTCCCAACCAAATGCCTCAAACTTTGCCCGAAGGTTTTTCAAGTCCATGATTTTATTGGTTGGACCATCGATCTGCTGCCCATTGTAATCAACGGTAGCAATCAAATTATCTACACCATAATGAGCTGCATACATTGCTGCCTCCCATACTTGACCTTCCTGAAGCTCTCCGTCACCCATCATTACATAGACGAGTTTGTCATCACCATCAATCTTCTTTGCTTGAGCAACTCCTAAAGCAGCAGAAAGTCCCTGACCCAAAGAGCCTGAAGCAATCCGAATCCCTGGAAGGTGTTCGTGGGTAGCGGGATGTCCTTGAAGTCTTGAATTTAGCTTTCTGAAGGTTTTTAATTCCGCTACTGGAAAATAGCCACTTCTAGCTAAGACTGAGTACCAACCTGCTGAAAGATGTCCGTTGGAAAGGAAGAAAAGATCTTCTCCTTTTCCATCCATTTTAAAGTCTGGATTATGGCTAAGTTGATCAAAATAAAGTGCAACGAAGAATTCGGCACATCCGAGAGGAGCTCCTGGATGCCCAGATTGAACCGCATGCACCATTCTCAACACGTCTCTTCTCAGTTGGGTTGCGATTTTTTGGAGTTGTTCGATTGATTGTTTTTCCATTACGGAGTGGTTATTTTAAAATTTGTGCTGTGTGATCTTTTGTGTTTACTTTTTCGATGATCTCAGTAAGGATCCCTTGTTCATCTATCAAAAAGGTGGTCCTTGCGGTCCCCATGTATTTCCTTCCATACATGGATTTTTCTACCCAAGTGCCATAAGCTTCATGTACTTTCAAGTCGGTATCGGCAATTAAGGAAAATGGGAGGGATTGCTTCTCGATAAATTTCACATGAGATTTTTCGGAATCGGAACTTATACCCAAAACGACATAGCCTGCTTTTAATAGTGCGTCGTAATTATCTCTCAAGTTACAAGATTGAGCAGTGCATCCTGGAGTAGAGTCCTTTGGATAAAAATAGAGAACTACTTTCTTGCCTTTGTAATCGGAAAGTTTAATCGTTTTTCCTGATTCGATTTTTGCTTCAAAATCTGGTGCCTTTTGGCCAACTTCTAATGCCATATTTTTCAAATTTCTTTTTAAAGATAAATTATAATGTCCCTTTCCACTCCGTCACGTTTCCAGCTTGATCGGTCACTTTTAGAATAACTGGACCTTTGAAAGGTTGATCATCTAATTTTTCAGACCAAATAACCGCTTGTTTATGTTCGTAGCGCATCAAAACCCACTTTCCATTCACTGTTGCCTCAAAGCTTTGAATCCCCGATAAGTTATCTTTGATGATAAATCTAAGTTCTGATGAATTAACTCGGACGGGTGATACGGAAGGCTTAACGGTTTCTTGGGCTAAAACAAAAGTACCAAAATTTCTGGTTTTGAACCGGATTGAATTGCCTTCCCAAGTTCCTCCAACAAATGATTTCCCCCCGTTTCCATAGACCTGGTATACTTTATAGGTTTCCTTATTACCGGGAAAACCAGTGACGTCCCAAAGAATATCCATAGCATTCCAGAGGTATTCATTTCCATCATTAATTTCTAATTGAGGATTTGAGCTAGCTCCTTTATGGTTGATTCTCAAAAAAAGATCGTCTAAAATAGTCTGTTCTTCAAACCGAATTTGGACTTTTGAGTCAGCAAATAAATGTTCTTTACCTGCGGGAATCCTTGATTTTATGTTCAGAATGACCACTTCAGAGCAAATGTCGATTTCTTCTGGAATTCCAAAATCCATGTCCCAAAGGTATGTTCGGCTTTGACTGTCTTGATAAGCTGGAAGCATTTCGAAAGCATGTGCGCCGACAAAGAATTTTGCCAATCCACCATTTGGTGTTATTGGAGCTTTTATTTTAAGAATGTTACCTAGGTAGGAGACAGTAGCCCTACTTGGCGCTCCTCCGTCATTTACATTTCGCTCCAGATCCTGTCCTTGAAGTGAGAATTCTATTTTTCGCTCATTTTCATAGGCATCTCGAAGGGCGAGTTTATAGGTTTTCTTTTTTCCTGGCTCTAATTCCAAATGTCCTGCTTCAGGACTTTTTGGTGAAATAAAATCAAACTTGAGATTTGGCTGGGCATAGAGTTTTGAAAACCTATTTTGATGGGTATAAAGCAAGAATTGCCTGGTGTAATTAAAGTCAACGATATCCACGACTTGTTTAAAAACAAGACCAGTTTCATCTGTCAATTCAAAGGTTGGAAAGCCATTTCGATTGCTTGCTCCATCTAATTGATCAAAGCTTTGGATCTCTATACCAACTTTTCCAGTGATCTGAATTGTCGTAGGTATTTTATACGATGAGCCACTGGCCACAGGAGTGACTTCCAAGCGCTGAAATTTACCATTGACTCGAGAATCGATGTGTAGCGGAACAATCGCTATTTTCTGAGGAGTAGGGGCAGTGTTGTCCAAGATTTCAGGAAACCCAAAAAGCAAAGGGTCCATCGCCCGGTCTAGACTATCTCTAATTTCAAAATGCAAATGCGGACCTCCGGATGATCCAGTATTTCCTCCATTTGCGATTTGTTCCCCCTTCTTTACTGGTAATTCTCCAGGCTCAGGATATACTTCCAAATCATTTGCTTTTGCCTCATACATTTTTGTTCGGATGTATGCTGCCAGCTTGGGATTGAAATTTCTCAAGTGACCATAGAGTGTAATATGCCCAGAAGGATGTTTTAAATAGATCACATTTCCATAACCAAAGGAAGAGATCTTGATTCGATGGACCCAACCATCCGCTGCAGCGTAAATGGGTTCACCTTCCTGACCGCCAAATTTATAATCTAATCCCGTGTGGAAGTGGTTTGGTCGGAGTTCGGAGAAATTTCCAGATAAATAATTTCTTCCTCCTGGCTTCACTGGTGACCTGAAGTAATCTTTATTAACTCCTTGACCAACAGAAATTAATGGAAGGAAAATAAATAAAACGAAATAATAGAAAACAGAATTATTTGACTTCAAAATCAAGCATTTTTTGAGTCCCAATAAATCCTTCTAATCGATCTCCAACCGCAACAGGACCTACACCTGCAGGAGTGCCGGTATAAATCAAGTCTCCCTTTTTCAAGGTGAAAAACTGAGAAACATATTCGATGATAGTCCCAAAATCAAATAGCATCATTGAAGTATTCCCTTTTTGCTTTTCTTCGCCATTAATGGTTAGATGGAAATCAATATTCTTTAAATCCTTGAATTCTGAAACAGGCAAAAAATCCCCAATCGGAGCAGAGCCATTAAAAGCTTTGGCTATTTCCCATGGTAATCCCTTTGCTTTACACTGATCTTGAAGATCACGCGCAGTAAAATCTATTCCTAATCCAATTTCTTCAAAATAGCGATTGGCAAATTGCTTTTGGATGTACTTTCCTTCTTTACAAATTTTCAATACTAATTCAGCCTCGTGATGGATGTTTTTGGAAAAATCAGGATAAAAAAAAGCGTTTCCATTTTTCAGTATCGCTGTATCCGGCTTCAGAAATACCACTGGATTTCCGGGTGTTTCATTTTTTAATTCTTCTATATGTGCCGCATAGTTGCG
>JAHEBE010000267.1 GCA_024642365.1 Algoriphagus sp. | reverse complement strand
TAGCGCAGGGGTCCCACCTCTTCCCATCCCGAACAGAGAAGTTAAGCCCTGCAGCGCCGATGGTACTGGGGTTACTCCCGGGAGAGTAGGTCGCCGCCTCATTTATTCAAAAGCCAGCTTTTTAGCTGGCTTTTTTGCGTTTAACCCTTCCTCAATCCAAATCCATTACTCTCTAATCCCCCAACCTTATATTCTAACCCTACAATAAACCGGTACAGATTTTCTTATTTTCCCAATGAATTAATTCTAATCCTTAAAATGAAATGGGGACTCTAATTTTGTCCTTAACATTAAGAATAATTAATCCTCTCAGGATAAATTGAAAATCTGTTTTTCATTTTTAGAATATTATTGCAGTTTTGCATTAAACCCAATTCAATGTCAATCCTCTTTAAAGGTCTTCGTGTTATTACTGCAAAAGGAATTTCTAGTCCTCAAGATTTTTTGTTTGATAAAGGTGTTTTAATAAAGGACTTCGATTCCAATTCCACTTCTAAATCCAAGGTAATTAACGCCTCCAACATGCTGGCTAGCCAAGGATGGGTTGATTTGAAATGTGGATTGGGAGAACCTGGTTTTGAATACAAAGAAACTATAGCCAGTTTGGCAGATTCATTAGTGGTAAGTGGATTTTCAGCCGCTGTCATTCAACCAAATACAAATCCAGCAATTCAATCAAAAGCTGAAGTAGAATTTGTTAAAAATAGGGCGAAAAATTTCACTCCTGATTTTATTGTTCAAGGAGCGGTCACCTTAGATACATTGGGTGAAGATCTGACTGAGATGCTTGATATGCATATGCAATCTGGTGTCAAAATATTTGGTGAAGGTCTTAAGCCATTGTCCAATGGAGATCGATTCATGAAAGTGAACCAATATCTTCAAAAGTTCGATGGTGTACTCTTTGATCATTCGTATGACCCTTTACTTTCTATTTTCGGCCAAATGCATGAGGGAGAAAATTCCACAAAACTAGGAATGAAAGGGATACCTAGTTTGGCAGAGTATGCTGCAATTCAAAAGAACATTGAGATTTTAAGATATACTGGTGGAAAAGTTCACTTTCAGACTATCAGCACAAAAGAAAGTGTTGCTTTAATTAGAGCGGCTAAATCTGAAGGTCTTCATATCACTGCAGATGTGTCCATCTACCAATTGATTTTTTCGGATGATGATTTAACTGATTTTGATCCTAATCTTAAAGTGAAACCTCCCTTCAGAGGAGATTCTGATCGGGTTGCTATAATTGAAGGATTAAAAGATGGAACGATCGATGCGTTAGTATCAAATCATCAGCCTGAAGATTTTGATTCTAAATTCATGGAGTTTGACTTGGCTAATTTTGGAATGGCGGGACTTCAGACTTTCCTTCCCGCACTTGTAAAATTAGAAAAGGAACTAGGTTGGGGATTGCTAATTCAAAAAATCACTTCTGGTCCACAATCAATTATCCCTCAAGATTTGCAGGAATCTTGGACCATATTTGATCCAAACGAAGTTTGGGAATATAACCAGAAGTCAAATAAGTCACTTGCTGCAAATAACCCTTGGTTTGGAAAAGAATTGACTGGTTTGGTCAAATTTGTAATCCAGAAAGGTCAATTGATCCACGTGAATGTCTAAAAACTTTAGATCAGCTTTCCAGTTCGGTGCGCTTGCAGGCGTATTAAGTATTTTGGCATTTTTTGTATTGTCTTTTTTTTACAATGATCCAACTACCTTATCCTTGCTTTTTGGATATGTCATTTCTCCAATTGCCTTATATCTATCAATAAAGTTTTTTAAATCCGACCAGAATAATGGTTACCTGTCATTTTCCGAAGGGATGACTGTTGGATTTGTAACCTACAGCTTAATCGCTATAATCTCGGCAATAGGGATTTGGCTTTTTCTCCTACTATCTCCAGAAACTTTTAATTTAATTTATGACGCTAAATTTGAAGCACTTGAAAAAGGGAAGGAGATGATTATCTCTCAAGTGGGCGAAATTTCCTACGAGACAACATTTGAAAGCCTAAAAGAAATGTCGAAATTAGACATTGCACTGAATGATGGGATTTGGAAAATCATCCCAGGTCTCTTTTTTACAATTATTATTTCAATTATTTTAAGAAAAAATCCTAACTAAAAAAAATATGGAAGAGCAACAATCACCCTTTCAAGCAGCAGTCAAACCAGGTATTACCATGGGTTTGGTATCATTGGCAGTTACCTTTATTGCTTATTTTATAGATTCCACATTACTTGCTTCTGGCTGGTTTGCCTTAGCAGCAATTGTTATTTTCTTTGTTTTGATTATTTATTTTGGAAGGCAATATCGAACTGAATTGGGTGGATATATGACCTTCGGTACTGCATTTAATTTCAGTTTTATTGCGATTTTAATATCTGGATTGATTGGTCTTGTTGGTCAGATTTTGTTGTTCCAAGTGGTGGACCCTGAGCTTCCTGGTGTCTTAGCTGATGTTTCTTTTAATACTACGATTGAAATGATGGAAAAATTTGGCGCTTCGGCTGATTCTTTGCCTCCAGATCAATTAGAAAAAATGAAGCAAGACACCATGAGTAACTTCACCCTAATGGGTCAATTTAAAGGATTTGGGATTGGAGTCATATTTTACGCAATTATTGCATTAATTTTGGGTGCTATTCTTAAGAAAAAAGATAAGTCACTCGAATTTTAAATTATGCCTCAGATTTCCGTCGTCATTCCTGTTTTCAACGAAGAGGAGTCTTTACCCGAATTAAGTAAATGGATTAGCCGTGTCATGCATGACCACGGCTTTTCTTATGAAGTTATTTTTGTAAACGATGGGAGTTCAGACAGTTCTTGGGAGGTTATTCAGGCCTTAGCGGAGAAATCCAATGAAGTAAAAGGAATTAACTTTACTCGAAATTACGGGAAATCTGCTGCTTTAGATGCTGGCTTCGCCAAGACAATTGGTGAGGTGGTAATTACGATGGATGCGGATCTTCAGGATAGCCCAGAAGAAATCCCCGGTCTTTATAAAATGATTAAAGAGGAAGGTCTGGATGTTGTTTCGGGCTGGAAAAAAGAGCGTCATGATCCTATTTCGAAAACTATTCCCTCCAAATTCTTTAATGGGGTTACCCGATGGATCTCAGGTATCAAACTACATGATTTTAATTGCGGGCTAAAAGCTTATCGAGCCAAAGTAGTTAAGAATATTCAGATCTATGGGGAGATGCACCGATACATTCCCCTGCTTGCCAAATGGAATGGCTTTGGAAAGATTGGTGAGAAAGTAGTTCAGCATCAGTCAAGAAAATATGGCTATTCCAAATTTGGGATTGAGCGTTTCTTAAATGGGTTTTTAGATCTTATTTCTGTTTCATTTGTACATAGATATAAGAAAAAGCCCATGCATTTTTTTGGGCTTTTGGGATCACTTTCATTTGTTACCGGATTCCTGATTACATGTTGGCTTATTTTTGAAAAAATCTATGGATTAAGTAAAGGTCAAAAAGTCCGTGAAATAGTGGACCAACCTTTGTTCTTTTTGGCTTTAGTAGCGCTTATCATCGGTGTTCAATTGTTCGTTACAGGATTTATTGCCGAACTGATGACTTCAAACCAATCCAAAGAAGCTGAATATAAAATTGGCGAGGAAGTAAATTTCCATTTCTAATGTTTTTCTCGGTAATCATACCGGTTTACAATCGACCTCTGGAATTGGCGGAGCTATTGCAAAGTCTGGCTATCCAGTCCTATCGTGACTTTGAGGTAATTGTCATTGAAGATGGCTCATCCTTATCTTCCGAAGGAGTATTCCATGATTTTCAAAATCAAATTGAAATCACCTATATCGCTCAATCTAATCAAGGGCAAGGTTTCGCTCGAAATAACGGTATGAAGCATGCTAAAGGGGATTTCTTCATAGTGCTTGATTCTGATGTTATTCTTCCAGAAACTTACCTAGATCAAGTTTTCATGGGTATAAAAAGAAATCATTTGGATGCTTTTGGTGGACCAGATGGTGCAGAGAGTACGTTTACCGCTCAACAGAAAGCGATGGATTTCGCGATGACATCTTTCTGGACAACTGGGGGGATTAGGGGAAAACTTAAAAACCCAGCAAGTTTTCAAGCAAGAGGATTTAATATGGGAGTTTCTAGACGAGTTTTTGAAGAGACTCAAGGTTTCCTTGATCCCAATAGAGGGGAGGATATCGAATGGAGTATCCGAATAAAAAAAGCTGGCTTCAAGATAGAATTGATTGAGGAAGCGATTGTTTTTCACAAGCGAAAAAACACACTCTCATCCTTCGCAAAGCAGGCATTTTCTTTTGGTAGAAATCGGGTTAATGTGTCTAGGTTTCATCCTGAAGCAATCAAGGTAGTTCATCTTTTGCCTTCCGCCTTT
>JAHEBE010000266.1 GCA_024642365.1 Algoriphagus sp. | reverse complement strand
AAAACATAGACGAAGTAGCAAAAGAAAAGGCACAGGGTGTCCTCGAATGGCTTGAGGAAATTATGAATTTTAGTCTTTTTCATCTTGGTGAATCAAGGCTCACTATTGGGTTGGTACTTACTTTAGTATTTTCTTTTGTAGTTCTCTTCGTAGGATCGGAGTGGATTAGAAAACTTCTGGTAAACAAAGTTCTCAGCAGATATAAGTTAGATGTAGGCACCAGAAAGTCCATCGGAACGATGGTGAAATACTTCCTGATTTTGGCAGGAATTTTTTCAATCCTACAAACTAACGGCCTGGATTTAAGCGCGTTTGGCATCCTTGCAGGTGCTGTCGGTGTAGGTATTGGTTTTGGTCTTCAAAACATTACAAACAACTTCATCAGTGGCCTAATCATTTTATTTGAGCAGCCGATCAAGGAGGGAGATCGAATCGAAGTTGGCGACGTATCAGGCGACGTCATCAAAATATCCGCTAGATCGACGATGATTGTGACAAATGACAACATCAGTATTATTGTGCCTAACAGCCAGTTTATTGACAGTCAGGTGATCAACTGGTCCCATAACGATCGTAACATCCGTTTCAATTTTCCGGTGGGGGTTTCTTACAAGGAAGACCCACAAAAGATCAAAAAGATTTTGCTAGAAGTTGCCAAAAATAACAAGGGAGTACTGAATTTACCGGAACCGGATGTGTTGTTTGATGAATTCGGGGATAGTAGTTTGAATTTCAACCTTAGGGTTTGGACCTCAGAATACATCAACCGACCAATGGTGTTGAAAAGTCAGCTGTATTATGAGATCTTCAGAATATTTAAGGAGGAAGGAATAGAAATACCATTCCCTCAGCGAGATTTGCATTTGAGTTCTGGATTTGAAAAATTGATTAATAAGGGTAATTTTCAGACTTAAAGCGGTTTGTGTTCGGAGATGTAACTTTTATGAAAAAGCTAATAGTCATTTTTCTATTTTTTAGTTCGCTTACCGCGTACTCTCAAAGCTTTTACCGCTATCGGTTTGAGGAGCCTTGGTCTATTTCTGTCAGCGCTGGCGCAACCCAATATTTCGGTGAGTTATACTCTTTTTGGAAATACAATGAAGGAGTTCAACCAGATTGGAATGCCAGTTTTGCCTTTCATTATACTTTTGGTACGCACCTTCGAGCAAGAGGAGAAGGATCCTATTATAAAATGTCTGGATCAGATCCGCCTTCGGATCCTAGAGCATATCGAACTCCTAGAAATTTATCTTTTCGAGCCCAAAACTGGGAAATCACAGGGATAGTGGAATATTACCTTTACCCAGTAAAGACTCCAAACATCAATCGCCCGCTATGGAACCCCTATATTTTTGTAGGCTTAGGCATGTCCACAAATAATCCAGAAACAATACTGGATGATAAATGGGTGGATCTTCGTCCTTATCAACTTGAAAACAATCCTTATGAGCGGTATATCTTAATTATACCCACAGGACTTGGGCTAAAATACAAGCTCAATGTGTACATGGATTTGACCTTTGAGGGAAATTACCGCTGGACCTTTACAGATTACATGGATGACATTTCTGCATTTAACGTTTCAGAATTTTATCTTGACCTAGTCGATGACTATGTGACTGGTAAAAACCCTGATCGACTCCGTTTGGCGATTCGAAACCCTAGCTTTATCGATGACAATGGTCTACCTGATGTAGACAAGATCTTGAGAAATGGAGGGCGAATCCGAAGAGGTTCAGGGCTAACGCACCGATTTGATGGGTACATGACCGTCAATCTTGGAATAGAAATCCATCTTTCAGAGGATATTTTTGCCAACTGGATTTTCAGAGATCGTATTTACGAAAAGCGATTTAGATTCTGGTAAGCTAGCTTTTCACACTCATTACGGCCAAAGGACTCATGAAAATCAAAGTTTCAGTTGTACCTATTTGGTAAGCAGGTGAATGACTGTGATCCCCTGAAAGCAAGACAATCCAATTAATATGCTGTGACTCCGCAAAAGCTTTCATTCCCTTTTCAATTTCAGTATCATTGAAAATATGCTGGTGGAAAGTCAACTCTTCATTGCCCTTCACAAACGAATTCATACCTGCGGTCACCTCTTGACTTGAGGTAAAATGTGAGGGGATATTCACATAAAGTAAGTGAACACTGCTCTTAAAAAGCTTGATGAGAGGCTTGATTTTATCAAAAGCAAGTTTGGATTTAGGGCTGAAATCGGAGGCAAATGCAACCTTCCTAAAATCATTTCCATCCAAGGCTTCCTTCACTGCAAGAACGGGGCATGTCGCATTACGAAGTACTTTTTGCAAAGTAGATCCAATAAAATTTCCATTGGTATACCCTTTTCCATAGGCTCCAATAACTACCAATTCTGGATTCTCTTCATGAATGACTCTTAGGATTAATTCGGCCGGTACACCGATTCGAATGATTTGCCGAATATGCGCTTTAGTCGGCGCTATCAACTGCATATACTCAGGTAGTACATCTACTGCTTCATCATACTCATCAATCAAATCAGGGTATTTCTTTTTAGCTTGATCTGAGAGTAAATCCCAATCGACTTCTGATGGAATCACCGTGATACAAATAATTTCCGCTTCAGATTTAGCGCTGATCTTTTGGGCAGTTTTTAGAGCCGCGATAGAAAACGCAGAAAAATCAAAGGGTACGACGATCTTTTTCATGATACAGTAGCATTTAGTGGAATTCAATTTGCCCACAATAAATACGAATTCAAATGTCAAAGATCAGTTCAAATCCTGATAAAAATTAGCAAAATAGGCTTTAGAGAGCCAGTTCCATTTTGACATCACATCTACAATACTTCCCCGATTCGGGAATCACCGACTGAAACCCAAGCTTTTCATAGATGTGCAAAGCGGCTTTGAGTTTTGAGTTACTATACAAGACTAATTTCTTCCCTCCCATTTCAGCAGCTTTGTTAATAATTGCTTTTCCCAACAGCATTCCGATACCATGTCCTTGTGCTTTTGGATCTACACCCATCTTGATCATTTCGAATGTATCCTCTCCGGATTTGTATAAAGCTACTGTGCCGACGATTTCCTCTCCTAGCTTTGCAAAAATAATGGTGCCTCCCGGTTGAATGATCGTTTCTTCAGGTGACTCAAACTGAAGGATATCGAATGGTTCCAAGGAAAAAAGTTCCTCTACCCAAGCTTGGTTGATTCTTTTAAAATGCGAATTGAATTCGGGAGCGTAAGGTAAAATTTGAATTTGGCTCAAAATGAAACAGATTTAGCGGTTTTGTCTGTTAAAAGTAAAAAAATCACTTAGTTTCGAAGTATAAAAAAAGAAATAAAATGAAGCATTTTCAGTTTTTTGCAATCCTAGGAAGTTTACTAACGCTTCCTTTCCTTAGCCAAGCTCAATCTCCTGATCAACGCATTAAGGAACTCGGTCTCAATTTACCAGAAGTAGGACAACCTATGGGAACATATGTGAAGTGGAGACAAGTCGGAAACACGCTTTATTTGGCAGGGAATGGCCCAGACGTTTTTGGAAAAGTCGGAGATGACTTGACACTGGAGCAAGGGTACCAAGCTGCAAGGGAAACAGGAATTGAAATCCTCGCTGTGCTAAAAGCTGCCACTGGAGGAGATTTAGGCAAAATCAAACAATTCGTAAAAGTTTTGGGTATGGTCAACTCTGCACCGGATTTCACAGATCATCCCAAAGTAATTAATGGCTTCTCAGACTTGATGGTAGAAGTGTTTGGTGAGTCTGGCAAACATGCAAGATCGGCAGTTGGTGTGGCAGCCCTACCCAATAATATTGCCGTTGAAATAGAAGTAATCGTAGAATTGAAAGACTAAATTTTCTAGCTTAGAATTTACTTCCTCCCGAATACCATCATGAAGAAACTCCTACTTGTCGCTTCGCTTCTTTTTCTAAGTTTCCAAGCCAATTCTCAAATATTGATCTCTCTACTTCTGGGGGACAAACTCAATTCGGACGATTTGGAATTTGGATTGGATGGCGGGTTAAACTGGTCCAATCTATCCGGATTGGAGTCTAAACCGCTTCAAAATTTCAATTTGGGTTTCTACTTCGATATTCGAATGAAAAATCAATGGTTTCTAAATACTGGAGTTCTGGTAAAATCTCGTGTCGGAGCCAATAAGCTTACAGACGCTGACCTTGACTTAATCGGTGCAGATCGATATCCCGGCTCCGGCGAATACAGCCAAGTGATCAACTATTTCTATGTTCCTGCTTTAGTTAAATACAAATTTAAAAACCACCTCTATGCAGCCTTCGGACCTCAGGTCGGTCTTCGGAATAAAACCTGGATCGAATATAATTCAGATGAGAATGGTACCGAAGCTCGAATCCGACAGACGAATAAGGATGATTTTAGCACGCT
>JAHEBE010000030.1 GCA_024642365.1 Algoriphagus sp. | reverse complement strand
TCCAGTAAGTCATCTTTCAATTGAAATCCAACACCAATATTTACACCGAAATCATACAGTTTTTGAGCATCTTCCTTTCCAGCTCCAGCCAGCAAAGCTCCCATCTTAAGTGAAAGACCGAGAAGTACTGCTGTTTTCAATCGAATCATTTCTAAATAATCCGATTCAGATACAGTATCCATCATTTCAAAATTCATATCAAACTGCTGCCCTTCACAAACTTCAGCAGCTGTCTGATTGAAGATTTCAAGTATTTCTCGCAGCAAATTCGGATCTGTATCCAAAAGTAAATCATAGGCTTTTACGAGCATGACATCTCCGGATAGGATCGCGATGTTGGCATTCCATTTTTCATGCACAGTAGCTTTTCCCCGGCGAATCGGAGCATCATCCATGATATCATCATGCATCAATGTGAAATTATGGAATACTTCAACCGCTAATGCTTGCTTCAGGATTTTCTCAGGATTTTCTCGATAAAGTCCATAAGCTAATAAGCTTAAAAGTGGACGAATTCGTTTCCCCCCGAGGCTGAGGATGTAGCTGATTGGCTCGTAAAGTTCTTGGGGAGGCCTCCCAATGCCAATATGGCTTGGGAGCTCTTGAATTAAATTCTCTAACTTATCTAATAGCGCGCTTGCGTGTCTTTTTTTCGTCATTATCAGCAAATTCCAAATCTATTGTTCTTCGATCGATATCGGTATTAACTACTCTCACCACTACTTTGTCTCCCAAAGTGATCATTTTTTTTGTCCGCGAACCAATGAGTCGCATATTTTTCTCGTCGAAATCATAGTAATCATCCTGCATATCCTGTACGCGAATCATTCCCTCGCATTTCGTTTCGGTGATTTCTACAAAGACGCCCCACTCAGTGACGCCACTGACGATTCCTTCATAATCTTTTACTTCAGCAAGTGACATAAATTCCACCTGCTTGTATTTAATGGAGGCACGCTCAGCATCTGCCGCACGCTTTTCTCGCTCTGAGGAATGCACACATTTCTGCTCCCAGCTTTCCGGATCAGGAGTTTTTCCTCCATCTATGTAATGCTCCAACAATCGGTGAACCATCATGTCCGGATACCTTCGGATCGGGGAGGTGAAATGGGAATAATGAGCGAATGCAAGTCCAAAGTGGCCTTTTGGTTCGGTAGTATATTTTGCCTTTGCCATACTTCTAATGGCAAGTTGCTCTAGCACGTTTTGCTCTGGCTTTCCTTGGATTTCATCCATCAACTTATTCAAAGCAGCCGAAATCTTTTGAGCACTGTCCATGTCCATCTGGTGGCCAAATCGCTTGGCAAAGCCTGAGAAAGTCTCCAGTCGCTCCATATCTGGCGAATCGTGGGTTCGATACACAAAGGTGTCTTTCCCCTTATTTTTATTGAAAATAAATTCAGCCACGTACTTATTTGCAAGCAGCATAAACTCCTCGATCAACTTATGGATGTCTTTCCGCTCTTTGACGAAAAGACCAAGTGGCGTACCTTTTTCATCCAATTTGAATTTCACTTCAACAGTCTCAAAATTGACTGCTCCATGATCAAAACGACGTTTTCTAATTTTTTTAGCAAGCTCATTTAGCAAGGATAGCTCTTGGAAAAAATCACCTGATTGGTTGTCAATATTTTCTTGGGCTTCCTCGTAGGCGAATCTTCGATCGGAATGGATAATAGTTCTTCCAATCCAATGCTTTTTCACATTTCCCTGCTTGTCCATTTCAAAGACACAGGCAAAAGTCAATTTATCCTCCTTAGGTCTAAGGGAGCAAAGGCCATTACTGAGTCGTTCTGGAAGCATTGGGATTGTTCGATCTACTAAGTAAACCGAAGTCGCCCGATTATAAGCTTCTTTTTCTAATGCTGTATTTGGCTTCACATAATGAGTGACATCTGCGATATGTACTCCAATCTCTAAGTTTCCGTTTTCTAATTCCCGATAGGAAATTGCGTCATCAAAATCTTTCGCATCTACAGGGTCAATAGTAAAAGTGGTTACCTCTCTGAAATCTTTCCTAGTTTTAATTTCTTTGGAAGTGATTTTATCTGAAATCGCATTCGCCTCTTGATTTGGTTGTTCAGGATATTCAAAAGGTAATCCGAATTCTGCCATGATGGAATGAATTTCCACTTCATGAAGCCCAGCTTTTCCAAGTACTCGGGTTACTTCCCCGGTTGGATTTTTATCGCCATCTCGCCACTCAGTCAGTTTGACTACCACTTTTTCATTGTGCTCTGCTCCTTTGAGATCTCCCCTGTGCACAAAGATGTCTTTATGCATTTTTTTGAAATCGGGCACAACAAATGCGAATCTTGGCGATATCTCTACACGACCTACAAATTCATCTCGGTTTCGCTCGAGCACTTCGAGGACTTTTCCTTCCGTACGTCCGGTTTTTCCTCTTACGGGATAGACCATGACTCGGACCTTGTCCCCATCTAACGCTTGCTTCAAATCTGCTTCTTTGACCAAAATGTCACCCAATGAATTTGGGTCTTCATCGCGGATAATAAATGCAAATCGTGGATTGACATAGTCAACTTTCCCCACGATATAATCAGGATCCTGCGTGGATGAGAAATAGTTGCGTGGGGTTTTGGACACCGATCCAGCTGCTACCAGCTTACTCAGAATAGGCTCTACTCCAGCTTTGGAGATGGCATCTCTGATTTCTAATTTTTTGATGATTTGTTTGGAATTGAACTCCGAACCGTAGTTGGAGTCTAAAAATTGAACAATTTTTCTGGCTAGGCTGCCAGCATCGGGCTTGTCTGCCCCAAATTTTTTGGATGATTTTTTACGATCTGATTTTCTTCCCATGTTTTGGGTTGTTGAGTTTAGTTAAGTTAAAAAGATTCTTGATTGCAACGAGAAATACAAGATGAACTTTTGGTTAATCTTTTAAATGAATCACGTCTACTTCCATTTCTTCCTCCATTGGATTCATTGCTAAGTAGATTCGGGCGGTGACCTCTACATCTTTTAAGCAATAGGTTTTAATTTTTTCAATATCTTTTTCATGATGAAAAGTGGCATTTACTTGGCTGCCATCTAAATCTCCTTTGGAGGATTCGATTCCAAATATGGAAGCTAAAAGTTCGAGTCGGGTGTAATGTTTATAATCTCCAAACTTCCAAAGCTCCATGGTATCGAGATGTCGGAGTTCCCAAGGCTTCTTTCCTGCTAGCTGTAATGGCTCAGGTAGCCCTATTCCTTGAATCAGCATTCTGCGGCATAAATAAGGGAAATCAAACTCTTTCCCATTATGAGCACAAAGAATCCATTTCTTTTTGTCCAATAAAGCCTTGAACTCCAAAAGAAGTTCCCGTTCGCTTTCATTTGAAATACATTTTGACCGAAGCGTCAATTTGTTTTCTTTCTTAGTTAGCTGAAAATAACCAACTCCTACGCAAATTACCTGGCCAAATTCAGCATGAATTCCTGCTCGGTCAAAATACAAATCCCCAGGAGAATAGTCTGTTTGATCTCTTTGGATCAATTGTTCTTTTTTTAACCATTCGTCTTTGATTCGATCAGGAACAAGTTCAAAGGTTTCAGCCCCAGAGGCTGTTTCAATATCCAAAAAGAGAATTTCACTTAGTTCATCAAAAAAATTAGCCATATCTGTAATGTTATGCGTGGAGAATTCCTTCCAGTCCAATCTCAGGTATAAATTTTAAAAATCCCGGATCGAAACTGCCTGAAGTAAAGATAAACTTTTTGTCAAAAATCTGATCCATAATGAAATAGCTCACCCAAAATTCGTTGGTCAAAGAAAATACGGCAGGGTCTATTGGCTCAACTTTGGCAACCGCTTGAGGACCAAGTTCCTCAATCAAGTGTCGCAAAGTCGAGGTTTTTTTATTTTCTCCATTCAATTCTCCATATCCTCTCGAAGTGACCATGACGGTTTTTAATTCGATGAGATTTAGATTTATGATGTAAACAGCCCACTCTGTACCGGTTGGTTTTTCCTCTTTCGCGATTGCAAGTTTGACTCCGGTGACTGGATGAAAATCGATGTCTTTTTTCATAAAATTAATTGTGGTCCATTTCAAACAAGGTGATGAGATGGCGTTTTACTTTTTCTTTTACTTCGTCCATTGGCACTTCTCTATTCAGCTCAGCTTGGAGCGAAGTGACAGCTTTGTCATCAATACCGCAGGGAATAATGTGTCCAAAATAACCTAAATCAGAATTTACATTAAATGCAAAACCATGCATGGTCACCCATCTGCTTGACTTTACACCCATAGCACAGATTTTTCTTGGGTTTTTTTGCTGCACATGATCCAGCCAAACCCCTGTAAGCCCTTCGATTCTTCCTGCGGGGATTCCATATTCTGCGCAAGTGCGAATGATGGCTTCCTCAAGTAAGCGCAAGTATTTGTGAATGTCTGTAAAGAAATTTTCCAAATCTAAAATCGGATATCCGACTAATTGGCCTGGACCGTGGTAAGTAATATCTCCTCCTCGGTTAATCTTGTAAAACTTTGCTTGGTACTTTTCCAAGCCAGCTTCACCCAAAAGTAGATTTTCAGCTTTACCGCTTTTCCCAAGTGTATATACATGGGGATGTTCTACAAAAAGCAGGAAATTTGGACTTGGCTTTTGATCTGATTCTTGGCTTTTTCGATTTTGGATTTTTAAAGCAACAGTCTCTGAAAAAAGGGCTTCCTGGTAGTCCCAAGCTTGTTGGTAATCCATTAGGCCGAGATCTCGGAAATCTACTGTTTTATTAATAATTTGGTTCATCTTTTTGTTGATCGATAGGTTTAAACCGTGGTCTTTTTCCCTTCGTTCCGGATTTTTTCAAAATTAAACAAATATCCAAGATGGCTGAACATAACGACCTTGGGAAAAACGCGGAAGTCCAAGCTTCAGAATGGCTCAAAACAAAAGGTTATGAGCTTTTAGAAATGAATTATCGTCACGGTCATGCCGAAATTGATTTAATTATGAAGCATCAAGGGCTTTTGGTTTTCATTGAGGTCAAATTTCGAACGGGTACTGGATTTGGATTTGCAGAAGAGTTTGTGGATGCTACCAAACGGAAGTTGGTAATAAAAGCCGCAGACCATTATATTTATCAAATAGATTGGCAAAAAGATATTCGATTTGATATTGTTGGCGTTTACAAAGACAGAAATGGAAATCTCAACTTCAAATCCTTCGAAGATGCTTTCTATTAATCATCACACCTTAAAAATTATACCTATGAAAAAAGTTTTTTTTACACTTTCTCTTTTGTTTATCTCCACCTTGATTTTTGCCCAAGCTGATAAAAAGGATGATCGAATTGTCGAAGATGCAACTGAGGCAAAATCAGAATTTCTCAAGGATGATCCAGATATGCAGAAGTTTTTCACCTCATCTTATGGCTACATCATCCTTCCAAATGTTGGGAAAGGAGGTCTCGGAGTAGGTGGGGCTTCAGGTAATGGAGTGGCTTATGAAAAAGGGAAAAAGATTGGCTTTGCTCGAATGACTCAAGTGACTATTGGCTTCCAGGCAGGAGGTCAGGCATATAGCGAAGTGGTCTTTTTCGAAGACAAAGCGGCCTTTGATCGGTTTAAAGAAAATAAAATCGAAATGTCAGCACAAGTCTCAGCAGTGGCAGCAGCTTCAGGGGCATCTTTGAATGCTAAATATGTGGATGGCGTGGCTGTGTTCACCCGAACCAAGGGAGGACTGATGTACGAAGCCTCAGTCGGCGGTCAACAATTCAAATTCAGAGAAAATTAACTAGTTGTCTTTTCTGTAGATCAGATTTCCGTCCTTATCCCATTCGGCACGAATGAAAGGGCGGAAATTTTTTGTATAGGCCTGTTCCTGGTATTGCACTTCGCGCTTGCGAATGGCCTTTGTATTATTCAGATCCCAATATTCAGTCCATAATCCCACTTTTTCGCCAAATTCATACTCTCCGGTCACGGCAACTTGGGCATTTTCGTAGAAGTAGAAATAATTTCCTTCTTCTAATCCATATTGAACAGGAATGATTTCCTCAATCACGTTTGAAGTCCGATTATGATAGGTAATCCGTGATTCTCGCGGCCACCCTTCTTGAAAATGGTTTTTGTCCTGTAGGATGTTTTTTCCGTCATAGAGCATCCATGTTTTATGTCTTGTTCCATAATAGTACATCCCGCTTTCTACTACCACCTCATTAATCACTCGCTCATATGGACCGTGTAAGAGATATCCTTTTCCAACTTCATAGTCTGACTTTTTGATTTCTCTTTCGGCAGGATCAAACCAATAGACATCCCGTATGTACGGATCAGGTTTCCTGGTGGCATCGGTATAGTTGAAAACTTCAATAATTTCTTGTCCTCTCAAATCTCTTCTGGTATAGGATTTTTTAGTTTTCACACCGAACCAGATATTCTTTTTAGCCTTCTTTTTCTTTTCCTTTTTTTCCTCTTTCAATTCTGAATCATCAAAAAGTAACAAGGGCATGGAGGTAGGCAGCAAAACAGAGTTTACTGTACCGGAAGAATCCGGATCTACTTTAGATTTTTCATTGTTCTTTTGGGCAAAGACCAAGTTGGTAGTTAGTAGCGTAAAAACTGAAAGAATATATAATCGATTCATCTGGTATAAAAACGCAATTTACTTTGGTGTATTTTATTCAAAAATAACATTTCGTGATCAAAAGGCACAGATTGTTTAGATTTTATAATCTTCTCTTTATTTTTGAGGAATTTGTAAAAAAACCTCTCAAAAAATGAATTCTATTTTATCGGACCGGATAATCAATATGGAAGAGTCAGCGACTCTTGCGATGGCAAAGAAAGCCAGAGAATTGAAATCCCAAGGAATTGACATCATCAGCTTAAGTCTTGGCGAGCCGGACTTCAAAACTCCCAAACATATTCAGGAAGCAGCAAAAGCTGCAATTGATGAAGGAAAATACTTTTCCTATCCCCCTGTAGCTGGATATCAAGACCTCCGCGAGGCAATTGCAAAAAAACTTCGGGATGAAAATCAGATCGCTGATGCCAAAGCTGAAAATATTGTAGTCTCTACTGGGGCAAAGCATTCGATAGCGAATGTATTCATGTGTATGATCAACGAAGGCGACGAAGTAGTTATTTTTTCTCCTTATTGGGTGAGTTATGCTGAGATTATCAAGTTGGCGGGAGGAGTTCCTGTCTTGATCGAGGGGAATTTGGAAAATAATTTCAAAGCATCAGCAGCTCAATTAGAAGCTGCAATCACATCTCGAACCAAAGCTGTAATCTATTCTTCTCCATGTAACCCAACAGGTTCGGTGTTTAGCAAATCTGAATTGGAGGCTATCGCTGAAGTAGTGAAAAAGCATGAAAATATCATGATCATCGCCGATGAGATCTATGAGCTCATCAACTTTGCGGGCAAAAATTACAGCATTGCCTCTTTCCCGGGAATGTTTGAGCGAACGATCACTGTAAATGGATTTTCGAAAGGATATGCTATGACAGGTTGGAGAGTAGGGTATATCTGTGCACCACTTTTCATCGCTAAATCTGTTGAAAAAATGCAAGGGCAGTTTACTTCTGGAGGAACTGGAATCGCACAGCGAGCAGCTCTTGCGGGGATTTCTGGAGATCAGACCGCTTCCAAAGAAATGGCAGATGCTTATTTAAGAAGGAGGGGCTTAGTGCTAGATTTACTTCAGGAGATTCCAGGAATTAAGACTCATATTCCAGAGGGTGCATTTTATTTCTTTCCTGATGTGACTGCATTTTTTGGAAAATCTGCCCACGGACATACCGTTAAAGATGCGGACGACCTTTGCTTGTATCTTTTGGATATCGCCAATGTTTCCTTGGTAACTGGTGGGGCATTTGGAGCGCCAAATTGCATCCGATTGTCATACGCAGCAGCTGATGATGAATTAGTCGAAGCGATGAAACGAATCAAAAAAGCGCTAGGCGATTTAGCTTAAATAAAAATAACCCCGAACATCGGGGTTATTTTTTGCCTTAACTGGAAAGACGTAATTTTGAAAAAAATCATTTGATGGCTGAAGTTCTTGTAATCACCCCAGTAAAAAACTCGATCGAAACTACACTTGACACCGCGAAAGCAATAGCAGGATCATCGGTAGCTCACCGCCATATTATTTTTAATGATTTTAGTTCAGAAGAGACGAAGTCCCTTTTGGAAAAAAATAAGGACCTAATCGGTTATGAACTCGTTCATCTCGAGGATATCACAGATCATCCTTCTCCAAATTATAAATTGGTCTTGCAATATTCCCAAAAGATAGCTTTGGAAGAAAATAAGCCGCTATTGGTTATTGAATCAGATGTTGTAATTCAGCCAGACACCCTCTCTAGACTATTGAATTTTGTAAAAAATAATGCCGAAACAGGATTGGTAGGATCAGTTACTGTAGATGAATCTGGAGTAGTGAATTTTCCATATTTGAAATTTAAAGGGAGGACTGAAAAGTTGATCAAAACCAATCGAAGCCTAAGTTTTTGTTGCACACTTTTTACGCCACAGTTTTTGGAAAAGTTTGATTTCATGGAGTTGGATGAGGCGAAAGATTGGTATGACACCTTTATTTCAAAGAAATCAATTGAATTGGGCTTTGAAAATTATGTGTTGATGGATGCCCCGGTTTGGCATAGACCACATGCTAGTAGACCTTGGAAGCAACTGAAATATTCAAATCCTTTGAAATACTATTTCCTGAAATTTTGGAAGGGATTGGATAAAATTTGATTAAAGTTTTCCAAGTAGTTTAAGCAAAGTGTTATAAGGTTTTGACCAAGTTCGTTGGAACCGAAGAGGCCCATTTAACTCTCGCTCAAAAAAATCAGGATATTTGTTATTGAGATAAGTAATTCTTTTTCGTTTCATTTCGTCAGATCCTGTTCGTTTTCTAAGGCTGTTTTGTCCGCCTGTTAATCTATAATAAAAACCGATAATGGGTAATTTTAATACTTCGCCACCATCTTTAAGCATATTAATCCAGAACTCCCAATCCGCTCTTCCTAATTTAAAATCTTCCGAGTATCCACCAATTCTTTCCCAATCATCTTTTCTGTAAAGAGCTGATACAAAAATCATATTATCCTTAGCAAGAGAGTTAATACTGAAAGGCTTCAATTTCCATTTTTTTTCACCATTTGTGCCAAATTTTAAAGCGTCACAATAGACAACTTTTACCTTTGGATTTGACACTAAAGCTTCTACTGCTTTAAAAATATAATCGTTTGAGATCAAGTCATCTGCATCAAGTGGAAGGATGTATTTCCCTTTTGAATTTTTAATTGCATTATTTCTAGCAATTTCTACACCTTGATTTTCCTGAAATATTAAACTTACATTTTCATGTTCATTTGTCAATTTTTTTGCAATTAACCTGCTATTATCGTTTGATCCATCATCTATTATTATGATTTCAATAGGGAAATAGGAGGATTTTAATACTGAAAGAACTGTTTCCTCAAGATATTTTTCTCCGTTGTAGACTGGAATCACTACTGAAACTAAAGAAGGTTCCTTCATTATCTAAAGACTTTATACTGGAATTTTAAAATTAAATCTCTTCAAAAATACCTAAAATATAAAATCCATATTCTTTAATCAGAACTTTCTATAATCTAATTCAGTGAAAAGCACTAATGGAAAATTTCCCGATTTTAAGACTCAAGACTTATTTTAAATTAGTTGGATTCAGTTGCCAATGCAATAGATAAATCTTCTTTTTTATGAAAAGCCCTAATAATGAATGGTTTCCGTGAAAAAAAGTGGTCTTAAATTTTTTTATTTAAAATAATTTTGGTTAGATTCAATTCGGTGATTAAACAACTTTTAATTAATACTCAGTTTTTTGATAGAAATTTAACATCACTTTTCGAACTCTAACTGTTACAAAAGAATCCGGATTCCGATCCGGATTTTTTTTTTGTTGTTATTTATCCTCAATTTTCAGTTAAATCAGAAAATCTTACTTCCCTTTGGATGAGTATTAGCAAAACACTCTTTTTTTTCATTTTTCTGGTCTTTACTTTGAAAGTTCAGGGGCAAAGGGTGAAACCCACTTTTGACACGACTTATATAGAAGCTCATCCAGAGCAAATTAATTTAAGACTTTATTTATCGAGGAAATTCACCAATCTGGTAGTAGATGTTCCAGATGAAAAAAGGAGGTATGTGTATCAGCCAAATTCTGGATTGAATCTAGGAATTGGTTTCACGTTTCAAAATTTCACATTAAATATGGCTTTCCCGGTGGGATTTTTAAACCCAAACCGATACGAAGATTGGCCAAGGTTTTTAGATCTTCAGGCTCATGTCTACCCTCGACGGATGATCATTGATTTCTTTGGACAGTTTTATCAGGGATATTCTATACAGAAAGGTCTCTTCAAAAATCCATCGGAGGATTATCAGCGAGAAGATATGAAATTGACCTCGATAGGTCTGAATTTTAATTATTTGTTTCGGGGAGAGCGAATCTCACTGGCTGCCTCTTATAATCAATCTGCTATTCAAAAAAAATCAGCATTTTCCCCTTTTGTAGGGTTTGAAGCATACAAAGGATCGATGAAAGGAGATTCTTTGCTTTTGCCTTCTTATGAAAATCCCGATGCCTTAAATTTCAAACGATCAAGTTATTTTCAATTTGGGCCTAATTCTGGTTTGGCTGCTACGCTTGTATTTGGGAAAGGATTTTTTGTAACGCTGGTTGGATCTGTTAACCTGAGCATTGGATATGGAGAATGGGAAAATACCTTTGAAATAAGACGATGGAGTACGATCCCTACTTATTTTGTCAGAGGATTTGTTGGTTACAACAACAGGAAATTCTCTGTTAATGCCAACGCAGTCTATAAAAACCTAAATCTGATGAAGGTAGGACCCTTTGAACAAGCAGTTAATACAGGGAATATTCGGTTTAATATTATCTACAAATTAAACGCAGGTCCAAAATTGGATAAGAATTTTAAAAAGGTCAATCCCCTCCGGTTAATTAGAAAGGATTAGACTTTGCCAAGGTCTGTTTCGAAGTTATTTTCTAGCTTTGTGCCTAGAAAAAAATAGGATTAGTATTATGAAAGATCAATTTGGTATCAAAGAATCACTTCAGAATTTAGGTTTAAAGGCTGAAAATCTGGGAAGTTCCACCGGTAATAACTGGATAGATTCTAAGGGGGAATTCATTGATTCAATGTCGCCAGCAGACGGGGCTTTGATTGGTAAAGTTCAAGCCGCCGATGAAAAAACTTACGAGGCAATTATTCAACAAGCTCAGAAAGCATTTCAAAAGTGGAGACATGTACCAGCGCCTCAGCGTGGAGAAATCGTGCGTGAAATCGGAAACGCCCTTCGTGAAAAGAAAGCTGACTTAGGCAAGTTAGTTTCTTATGAAATGGGGAAATCCTACCAGGAAGGCTTGGGAGAGGTTCAAGAAATGATTGATATCTGCGATTTTGCGGTTGGACTTTCAAGGCAATTATATGGTCTTACCATGCATTCAGAGCGCCCTGGCCATCGAATGTATGAGCAATGGCATGCATTGGGGATTGTAGGAATTATTTCAGCATTCAATTTTCCTGTGGCTGTATGGTCATGGAATGCAGCGCTAGCTTGGGTTTGCGGAGACGTTTGTGTGTGGAAACCATCTGAAAAAGCTCCGCTTTCTGGAGTTGCTTGCCAATTGATTGCTGCAGAAGTATTCGCTAAACATGATATGCCTGAGGGAATTTCTTGTTTGATTAATGGTGATTATAGAGTAGGGGAGCTAATGTCCCATGATGGCCGTGTTCCATTAGTTTCAGCAACGGGATCTACACGCATGGGTAAACTTGTCGGAAAAGCTGTGGGTGAGCGACTTGGTAGATCGTTGTTGGAATTGGGTGGCAACAATGCCATAATTATCACTGAAAATGCTGATTTGGAAATAGCTGTTAGAGGAGCGCTTTTTGGAGCAGTAGGAACTGCAGGTCAGCGCTGTACTAGTACTAGAAGGCTAATCATCCATTCTTCCATGTATGAAACTGTCAAATCAAGACTAGCTGCCGCTTATTCCAAGTTGGTGATAGGAAATCCATTAGATGAAAAAAATCATGTAGGGCCTGTAATCGATAAAGCTGCAGTGGATATGTATCTGAAAGCAATCGAAAAAGCAAAGGCCGAAGGAGGAAAAGCTGTAGTAGAAGGAGGAGTTTTAACAGGCGAAGGATATGAGTCTGGTTGCTATGTGAAGCCGGCAATTTTTGAGGCAGAAAATCACTTTGAAATCGTACAGCATGAAACTTTTGCACCGATCCTTTATTTGATGAAGTATGACACTATTGACCAGGCAATTGCCCTTCAAAATGGCGTGCCACAAGGACTTTCATCTGCGATCATGACAATGAATATGCGTGAGGCGGAAGCATTCCTTTCCGTTGCCGGTTCTGATTGCGGGATTGCAAATGTCAATATTGGAACCTCTGGAGCGGAGATTGGCGGAGCCTTTGGTGGAGAAAAAGAAACAGGTGGAGGAAGAGAGTCTGGTTCTGATGCTTGGAAAGCTTATATGAGACGACAAACAAATACGATTAACTATTCAACTGCCCTTCCTTTAGCACAAGGAATCAAGTTTGATATCTGATCGAATTGAGATCAATAAATCAAGGCCAAAGAAGAAATTCTTTGGCCTTTTTCTTTTTTAAAATAGGGAGATGGACCATCGCAAGGACTTCTATCCTGGAAAACTTTAAGAAAAAAAAAGGCAAAAAAAAATCTCGAAATTTTCGAGATTTTTTGTGGGAGTTGAGGGATTCGAACCCCCGACCCTCTGCTTGTAAGGCAGATGCTCTGAACCAGCTGAGCTAAACTCCCAAGAATATTTCTGAGTTGGATTAGTCTAAAAAAAGATGTGGGAGTTGAGGGATTCGAACCCCCGACCCTCTGCTTGTAAGGCAGATGCTCTGAACCAGCTGAGCTAAACTCCCATCTATTTTTAACCTTTACTTTCTAAAGGGAATGCAAAGGTAATTTGAAATTCAAAGGCCGCAAATTTTGGCTGTCTTTTTTTCAAACCAAATAATCAATCAATTGAAAATGAGGGATTAATTTTCTTTCGATTCTAGAATTAAAGATTAATTAAAATTCAAACTCACACCCGCCCGGAACCAACGACTGGGCATTTGTACAGTCCCAGCTTCGATGTAGTCGGTATTGGTGATATTGGAAGCTTCTGCAAACAGTCCTAATTTCCCAATACGATTGTAATCTATCCTCATATCTAATAAGAAATAGGGATCTTGATTCATTCGCTCTACATAGCGCATCTTAGTGTTCCATTCGATTTTTGGACCTATCCCGACTAAAACCCCTCCAATCAATTGATTTTTTAGAGCTGTCAAAGCATAGCGAGTTTCTTGGGCTGAATTCCCGCCTTGCTTTAAGTCTGCATTGATGTAATTATAAGAAAGGATTAAATCTTTGACCTGAACAGTAGCGCCAGTTGGGTTGATCCGGTAATTGAAGGACGCTTCAATTCCGCTAAATTTAACTTCATTGAAATTCTGAGGTTGCCAAGGCTGACTTGCATCAGTTCTTGCCCATTCGATTAGATTATCTGTATTTCTTAAGAAATAAACGAGCTCAGCTTTGAAGGATGACGTGTTCAACTTTGCGCCTATCTCAAAATTCTCTGCCTGTTCCGGTGTCAATTGGTCATTTCCAATATTAGTTGGGCCCTTATAATAAAGATCGGTGTAGGTTGGAATTCGATAACTCACTCCATAACCCGTGTAAAATCTAAGGATTTCAGTAGTCTGGAAACCCAATTCTGCACCCGGAAAATGTTTCCAGCCATATTCAGAATAATAGTTTGAATATACTCCTGCTCTAAAGTCCACCCGAGTTCCCAGTGCGAGGAGCTGTTCTACAAAAACACCAGATAGATTCCGCTCCCGATTGCCGAGATTAGAGCTTTCGATGGATTCTTTTCGAGTCTCCAAACCAAAACCCGTTGTACCAAATTTACTTTTGTAGCTACCATTTGCTTCCAAAGCAAAGACATCTGTCGTGTGATTATTTTGAAAAAACTCCGGCTCATTTCGTCTTAATCTAAATTCGTCCACATTTCTTCGCCAATAGCCCCGTGTGTTCAGTTTGAAAGAGTTTAATGTCAAGGTATGACTCAATGATGAAAGTGTAGTCTGGATACTTTCCCATTGATCTGGAAAAGCAGAGGTATAAAATCCGTTCGCTCCAAAAGTTCGATCTGTATAAGCAATCATTCCGCGAAGGCTATTTTTTTCGTTTAGATCTATACCCCCCTCGTAAAAATAGTTACTGACTTTATAATCCGAATTGTACTGATAGCCATCTGAGCCATCGTAGGAGAGCGCGAGATTTTGTCTAAATTTTCCAACAGGAAGGGAACCTGCGAAATTGATTCCTTTCATACCAAAGTCACCGCCATAAGCTTGAATCTTTGCATATTTTTCTTCGGAAAGTTTTGTGATCACATTGATCGCGCCAGCATAGGCATTTTGACCAAAGATTCGCGAGGCAGGACCTTTCAATACCTCCAACCGATCAATTTCGATGAGTGGAACAGGAATATTCATCATATGATGACCAGTTTGCGGATCAGAAAGTTTGATCCCGTTGAGAAGCATTAATGTCTGCTCAAATGATCCTCCTCGAATACTGATATCTGCCTGCACTCCTGTGACTCCACGCTGCCGAACATCCACACCAGGTACAAAAGATAGCACTTCTGGAAGGCTTCTGGCAGGAGTAGTTTCTAATTGGAGTTTATCTACGATGGTAACATTTCGATTCAATTTTGAAAAAGGGATCTGAATCCGATTTTCTTGAACAATTACCTCATTAAGTTTGGTTGTAGTGGTGTCAGTTTGTGCCTGAGCGGCACTGCTCAGAAAAAAGCCAATTGTGATAAATTGGAGAAATCGCATAGGTTGGTTTTGAATTGAAGGCTCAAAATTGGTCTGAATAATTTCGAATTCCAAAATTGAGTTTTTTCTAAAAATTAGTTAAGAGACCTTCTGTCTATCTCAATAATCCATGTCAAATTTTAATTCTATCCTTATTTTTGAAACAAATTAACGACTATGATCAAACGAATTAGTACGATGGTTATGCTGGCTCTCTTAGTCCTTGCATGCCTAAGTCCTCTCATTGCTCAAACAGCTCGAGAGACAAATCAAAAAGATTTTAATGAATCCATCGATCGAAAAGGCACTTATTTTCGGTCAGCTTCCGGAAAACCTGGGGTTGGATACTGGCAAAATTCAGCCGATTATCAATTAGAAGTTAGCCTGGATGATATTAACCATGTCCTATCTGGAAAAGTGACTATTAGCTACACCAACAATAGTCCGGAGGCTTTGGATTTTGTTTGGTTACAAATGGAGCAAAATAGATTCAAGGCAGATTCTCGGGGAACGTTGACTACACCAATTCGAGGTAATCGCTACAATGGAGATACAGATGGAGGATTTGAAATTTCACAAGTGAATGCAAAAGTTGGTTCCAAAGGGGCCAATTCTTCAAATTACTTGGTAAATGATACCCGGATGCAAGTTTGGTTCGCAGAGCCGATCCCAGCAAAAGGAGGAAAAGCAACTATATCAATGAATTTTTCTTTTAAAGTCCCACAAGAAGGTATGGACCGAATGGGTCGATTGAAAGTGGAAGACGGTTGGATTTATGCCTTTGCCCAATGGTACCCTAAAGTGGCTGTATTTGATGATATTGAAGGTTGGAATGTGGATCCTTACCTTGGTGCCGGTGAGTTTTATTTAGAGTATGGAAATTTTGATTACAAAGTGACCGTTCCTTATGACCACATTGTGGTAGGTTCGGGGAAGTTGATGAATCCAAAAGAAGTGCTTTCTAAAGAATTGGAGAGCCGCTATCAGAAGGCTCAACAAAGTAATGAAACAGTTTATCTGGTAAGTCCTGATGAAATAAAAAGCACATCCATTACTCGTCCAAAGCAGGAAGGGACTGTGACCTGGCATTTTCAAATTCAAAATTCCCGAGATGTAGCATTCGCGACTTCTCGAGCTTTCATCTGGGATGCTGCGAAGATCAATTTACCAAGTGGCAAAACTATTTTGGCACAATCAGTTTATCCAAAAGAATCGGATGGGCAAGAGGCATGGACACGGTCTACGGAATATAGTAAAGCTTCGATTGAGCATTATTCATCCATGTGGTATGAATTCCCTTACGAAAGTGCAACCAATGTGGCAGCAGATATTGGTGGAATGGAGTATCCTGGTTTGAACTTCTGTTCTTACAATTCAAAGGGTGCCGGCCTATGGGGCGTGACAGACCACGAGTTTGGACACAATTGGTTTCCGATGATTGTAGGTACCAATGAGCGTAGATATGCCTGGATGGATGAGGGATTTAATACATTTATCAACCATTATAGTTCTAATGCATTTAATGAAGGAGAATTCCCCTCTACTTTGAATCAAACGCGTCGCTATATCAATTACTTCACTGGTGAAACACGGGAGGGAATAGATACTTATCCCGATGTATCCAATGTTGATAATTTGGGCATGATCGCATACAATAAGCCAGCTATGGGATTGTTGATGTTAAGAGAATACATTTTGGGGCCGGAGCGATTTGATAATGCATTTAAATCTTATATCAACACCTGGGCTTACAAACATCCTCAGCCTACAGATTTCTTCAACCATATGGATAATGTGGCGGGAGAAAATTTGAGTTGGTTTTGGAAAGGTTGGTTTTATGGAACTGGAAATATTGATTTGGGAA
>JAHEBE010000029.1 GCA_024642365.1 Algoriphagus sp. | reverse complement strand
GCAATCGGATCAAACACGGGACCGGTTCGAGAAACAAATGTTTCGCGGGTTTTTCCATATCCAAAAGGTCTTGGTGGGATGAGAGCCAATACTTGAGCGGGTACTTCCAATTGATTTGGACTCAAACTTAGCATTAATGCATCCAGGGCAGCCTTTTGATCCCCGGCGTTAAGCCAAGAATGCGTTTGCTGATTATCACCTTTGATCTTATAGCTGTAATCTAATCCTCCAACCAACTTAACGGCGGCTTCTACTTGGTACCGATGCATCAAGAACAATGGAACAAACACTTCCTCAAGCATGGCTTCAGGTTCGCCATTTCTTATAGCATTTAACCCAAAGCTTTGCATTTTATTTTTCCGCATAGCTAACATCCTGGTGAGTTCTTCAGGTGCAGAAGCTCCATTATCCCAAAGGTGAGACCTTGGATGAACTCCACTTGGATTTCTTGAATCAGAATCTGTAATAAATTCATACCCTTCTTCGTAGGTTTGCTCGAGTGTTTTCTTCAAAAATTCTGCTTCCGTTTGCCCTTCACCTGGATAACCGTAACCAAATGTGATGGCCCATTTATCCCATTCGCCTATTTTATCATCGTAGGCATTGCTAAAGTCTAGTTCTCCATTTGCCCCTTGTGTAATCACAGGGTAAGGATAATCCATAACAGATGATCTGGCTTGGGCAGAAGTCGCATAGCTATGAGCTAGTCCGATGGTATGACCAATTTCATGAGCTGAAAGTTGCTTTAATCTCGCTACTGCCAATTCAAGCATTTTAGGATCAGGAGTATCACCATTCTCATAAGGTTGAATCAATCCCTGTGCGATTAAGTAATCCTGTCGGACTCGAAGTGAACCTAAGGAAACGTGACCTTTCAAAATCTCGCCTGTTCTAGGGTCTCTTACACTTGCCCCGTAAGACCAGCCGCGAGTAGATCTGTGAACCCATTGGATCACATTATATCGGACATCCATCAAGTCCATACCTTCTGGTGCAAGTTCCACTCGAAACGCATCTTTGAAACCGGCAGCTTCGTAGGCTTGATTCCACCAGTTTCCACCTTCAATTAAGGCAGATTTGACTGGCTCAGGTGTGCCACGGTCTAGGTAATAAATGATTGGTTCCACTACTTCGGAAACTGCAGCATTGGGATTCTTTTTGATCAGTCGATGTCTGGCAATGTATCGCTTTACAATAGGTTCCGAAATTGGTGTAGTGAAATCCATGTAGCTAATACTTCCGTAACCACCTCGTGGGTCAAACTCTCTAGGACTGTATTCATCGTCTGGCAACTGAATAAAAGAATGTCGCTGCCGAACCGTCACCGCATCTGGACTTGGAGTAACTGATCTCAAATAAGCACCTGTAGCAGAACCAGTCAATGTAATGGTAGCTTCCACTTCGGTATTTTGAGGGAAATTTTTGGTCATTGGAAAATACAGGCCTGATCTTGAATTGTCTACTTTGAAAGTACCTTGGCGACTTTGTGCCAGTCTTCCACTCACATCATGCGCATCCTGTAGGTAAAAATTGGTAGCATCTACAATTAAGCTTTCTCCAGCTTTTTGAGAGATTTCAAATCCCCATAAAATAGATTCAGCAAATGCATCTTTTACCGATCGGACTTCATCCGGATTTTCCGAATAAGCTCTGAAATCATAATTTTTATGGACTAGGAATACCTTATTGCCGCTTTTTCTAAATTCCACAATTCGTGTATCGCCCAATTGACCTCTGTCAAGGCCAATGTCATTGGAACCTATACCTGCAGTGAGAGAGCTGACGTAGAGAAACTCTTCTTCTAACTTGGTGATTTCTAAATAGATTTTCCCTTTTTCCTCATCTAGGTGAAAAGTGATAAAACCTTCTTTTTTGGCCATTTTACTTAGATCTAGCCCTTGTGCCAAAGCCATCCCAAAGCTTAGAAGTATTAAAAATGAAGTGTGTAATATTTTTTTCATTGATTTATCGGTTTGTTTCGAAATTAGGGAAAAACCTTCCTGGAATCATACCATTGATGGAAAATTACCGATGAAGGAAATATCGGAGCAACAAAGTGGTTTCGGTTTGATGGGGGACAGGGATAGTTTGAAGCCCCGATCCAATGGACGCTCGATCGGTATAATTGGTTCGAGCAAAGCGAAAATAACCAGTCAGTTGATCCGTGATTTGATATTGGCCAAGCATGTAATATCGCATGCCCTGACCAGAATTTGCCGGTAAAGAAAAAGTCCACAATACGTTGTTTTCGTATGCATATTGCCTGTTTTCGTAATCATCTGTGTCAAACAATGAAATTCTACCGGTCAGTCTCAATTTATTGAAACTATAGCTTACATCTTGTAGCAGCAGGAATCCTTTGGTAGTGACTCCATTAAATTTTACCTGACTAAATAAAATTCTAGATCGAATAAATAGCACTTTTGAAACTTGATACTCTAAGCTGACTAGCCCGTTTGTTTTATTTATGGTTGCGAGCTGATAGAGTAATGCCGGTTCTCCCGAATCCGAAAGATTTCGCTCTTTTCGTTCATTTCGAATTTGGAAAAAGGCGAGTAAATTCCGGTTGGGTTGATAGCTTATTCGAGTTAGCCATTCTTGGCCTATGGAAGGGGAATAAACTCGGTATTTCAGCCAAGGGAATCTAAATACGTCGAAATAGGAATTGATTTTCCATTTCAAATTGGGTTTGATTTGAATCCCTAAATAAGCGCCACGCTCATTGATCGCTCTGGATCCCTCAGCAAAAGCATTTCCGTAAAAGCTATGAAAATTGCGATCGTAGCTTCTCCACAGAAAAGAGAAATCCACTTGCTTACTAAGGCTGGTTATAAATCCGAGGACTGTTCCATTACCGCCTGATTTGGAAATTGCTGATTCCCCAAAAAGGTAAAAATTTCTCCAATTGTAACTCGAATAGATACTCCCTAATAAATTTTGGCTTCCCTTGAATTCGAATTGGTTATAGGGAGTAGGAGTTCTCTGCCAAGGCCGGTCGAACTTGGTAAACAAAATATTTGTCCCGACATGGAGTTTTCGATTGCTACTATTCAATTGCAGGTTTGTTCCAAGACTAAGTTCGCGTAATCTGTTTTTGGTGCTGATTTCACTTTCAGTTCGATGGAGACCACTTTCTGAAAATGATGTAATTAAGCTTTCAGATTGGTTAAGTGTGTCGAGAGATTGCGCTATTCTTCCATCTCGAGGGGCAAAAGAAGCAATCCAAGAACTTTGGAAATTTTTATGGCGATAGGTAGCGCCGACCCCACGAAAAAAACCAAATTCTAAAGCAGCTGTATATGGAGTAATCCCAATGCTGCTCCTTCGGATGGTAGTAATAGTTTCAGCCCCTTTCCCAAAACCATATCCCGCCCCAAAAACTAAACCTTGGCCAAAAGACACTTGGAAATCACCCAGACTGACTGTTTTCCATTTGCCTAGCTCATATCGAGTGAGGTGGAAGGAAAGGAAATTGAACCCGTATCGAGCAGTTTTTCTATCCCAGGTAAATTGTTCTCCGGCATCTTTATCCAAAGTGAACCCAAGACTGAAATCCCGACTATGTTGGACTCGAAATCGAAGGTAAAGATCATTTGGATCTCCAAGATATCTAGGGGATATATTTCCGTTGGAACTTGTGTCAGCTGCCGAAAATCCCTTTCGGGTTTCCCAGGTTTTACGTTGTCGAAAAATAAAATAGGCTTGCTCTTCAACCTTGATGCGTTCCAAAAAGCTTTTGGTTCTTCCCGAATTTTGATTGCCCAAAGTCAAGAATGGTATGAGGTTAGTGATTGTCACTAAATCAAACTCGGGAACTGCTTGAAGTTCATAAAGGGAAATGAATGGACCAAATTCATTTCTATAGGCAATCAGTGAAGCAATTTGATTTTGGTTGAGTAAATAGGTGGCTTGTAAAGTTTCAGCATCCGCCTCATTGATGGAAATTGGATTGAGGTAGACTTGAAGCATAACTTCATAAATAGCTTCATAATCCAAGTCCTCTTCTTGAACAGGGAAAAGACGCTCGATAAACTTTTCTAAATCTATTGGAACTCTGGGAGGACTTTGAGCGAATAGGTTAGGCGAACTTCCTAAAAAAGACAAAACCAATACGAGCTTTAGCGCTTTCATTTGTCTAGATCCATTGAAATACTCACATGACTTGTATTCCCAATAGGGTTCATTTGACCAAAGCCTATATCCAATTTGAATTTTTCATAGGCAAGTCCAAATCCATAAAAGAGTCTTCCTGGATTGGAATTGATCCCAGTTCTTAAATCAAGCCAATCTCGCAAGGAATATTCTAGGCCAACTTTATAAACTGGACTGATAAGTATGTCTTTTTCAACCTCGGTAAAAAAAATAAGGGGTGGGATGGGCTGGTATGTCAATCCTAAGCTTACTCCTGTAGGAAGTCGTTGAGTAGCGTTTTTGCCAATTCTTGCTCGGTTAAGATTTGAGATAGTTGCTCCAAGAGAAAGGGTTGGGCCTAATTCCACAATTCCACCTATGCTGAAAATCGCTGCATTTCCAGTTCCGAAACCCTCTATTTGTGTTTGAAACCACTCAAGCTTACCACCAATGCTGGCAATCCCTATTCTATTGGAATAGCTTATCCCGATGCTTTGTTGATTGAAAAGTTTACCCCCAAAACGGGCAATTCCAAAACCAAATGAACCAGGGCCAAAAGGGATGCTTGCAGCAAAATTGACGGTACTTAATTCTGCCAATCCGAAACGGTGATCATAGCCAACAGCTATTTGGGTTTGATTTTCAATCGGAAGATTTGCCGGATTATTAAAATGACTCCAGGCAGAGTTGTCGAAAACTCGGATATTTCCAATCCCTTGATTTCTTGCACCATGGATTTGAGTAATCGGATCAGTTTGAGCAAATAGTTTTTGGCTCAGCAGGAGAATAAAGCTTAGATAAAAAGTAGCTTTCATAATCAGAAAAAATTGCAAGATTAATTTAGTTAAAAATTGGATTTCCAACTAATTCTTGCTGACTTTCAGCTGATTAATTTTTAAAAAGGAGCTTTGAAGTTGAAAAAGAAGTTTCCTTCCCCACTGTTGTTTAATGAATATTCAAACCGAAGAACGGAGTCATAAAATCCCACCAAATCTATTCCTGTACCGTATCCAAACAGATAGGTATTTGTCAAACGACTGTTTTTTGGGATGTTATTTCGATCGGTGACATAGCCATGATCAAAGTTTGCGCTCCAATACAATCGAATTGGGATGGTGCTAAATTGCTCCAATTTGAAAAACTTGGAAACATCAAAGGCTCGGTCAAAAAATTTCCATCGGAAACTATTTTTATGGACATAGAGCTGTTGGCCCTCGATCACGTTCAATTCATATCCCCTGATGAAATCTGGTGAGTAACCAATTCCTTGGACGAGTGTGTAAGGTTGCCTTTCACTGAGAAACCAATCAGCTGTTAATCCTGTGTTGAAATTAAATCGATCATTTATTTTCCAGTATTTATTCGCGGTGAAGTTGACCTCTACTTCATCCAATTCATCTACATAGATTATCCCATATTTCGTGATCGAGAGCTGTAATAGTTCCCCGTCTGTGGCATAAGAGACATTGTCTCGGCGATCATGTCTAAAAGTATACGTGCTGTAAAGGTACCTGAGCTTTGTCCCATCATGTTGGAAGTATTCTGGATTTTGTACGAGTACTTCCGGATCAATCGTCGTATTGGTATAACCGAGCGTTAAGAAATGGAAATTATAAAAACTGCGACGGTACGTATATCGGATCGCTGCCCCAATGTTTTTTCGGAGGACACGTTCATCTTCGGAAGTATAGAAAACTTGACGGTTGAATTCTGATTTTATTGGTATCGTTTTGTTTTCATTAAAGTTGACTTGGAATGCCAAGCCATGCTTTTGCTTTTTATCGATGTATGGCTTGCTGTATTGGATATCTAGTGATCTTGTGAATCCTAATTGGCCTGAGAATCGTAACTTTTCATTTCTTCCGGCTACATTGGAATGGCTCAATCGGAGACCAAAATTAACCCTTGAAAAATCTCTCCCCTGGTTTGTCCACCATTCCGCAAAATTTCGGTCAGCTAGTTGAAAGATTAGTTGGGGAAGGATATACCAGCGCTCTTTGACAGTGACTAAAACTTCTACTTCACTTTCATCTATTTCCAAAGGAGTGATATCCACTGAAGTAAAGAGTCTAAGATTATAGACTTTTTTTTGATCTGCGATTAGAATTTCTACTAATGTTTCCCAATCGTAATAGAAATCTGTAATAAAATCTAACTCACGGAGGATGATTTCTTTTTTCGTTTTTTCATTCCCTATGATGAAAATATTATTGACTTTTACTTTTCTACCTTCAGCTGGTGCCAAGGAAGTATCTGTCTGAGCATGAGAAAATGGGATACCAACTCCTGTCGATAAAATAAAGGCAAAAACCAGTGAAAAAATGATATGTGAATACTTAAACTGCAAGTTGGAATGGTTGAGAGCCTTTTTGTGTTACTAGATTGATTCGTTTTTAGAAACCGCCATGATTAAGACCATCGTTAGAAAGATAGCAATATTTCCTGTTTTAGTTTATCAATACACGATTTCACCGCTTTTCCCGGCAAGCTGTAGATATACTCCCACCTGTAGTCAATATACCAAAGAGGCCATTTTGAAGCATGGCGTTTTCAAAGGTGGCTGGCTAGGAATCAAACGAATCTTAAGTTGCAACCCTTGGGGAGGTCATGGACATGATCCAGTTCCTTAGACTTTTTTGGTTTTTGGACCATTCTTCAATGCTCTCAAAACGAGTATAATACCACCTAAAACCAATGGAATACTAAGAAGCTGACCCATATTCAAGGCCATCGTTTCTTCAAAATCTACCTGGTTCTCTTTGAAAAACTCCCAAACGAATCGCATGCCAAACACTGAAATCAAGAATAATCCCAGAAGTAGGCCTTCTGGCGTTCGTTCTTTGTAATGATTCCAAATGGCTAAGAGAATTAAGAAAATGATAAAGTAAGAGACCGATTCATAGATTTGAGTAGGATGCTTCGCTCTACCGAATGTCTTAATTGTAGCTAAATAATGATCTCCTTTGTCTACAATCGTTAGATTTAGGGGCGTTTCTACTTCCTCGGCATAATAATTTTTAGAAGAATTGAATTGTGTCAAGGCATATTTTACATCCCTGCGCAGCGTTCCCTCTAAATTAGCGACATCATAATTCCCCTTGGAGATTTTCATGTCAATGTTCATCGGAACTATACCTGTGCCTTTTAATTCTCCATCTCGATCTGTAGGCTTATAGGTGTCGATTGATTCTATCGGAACCCGTAAGGACTCCAAAATCTCTTCCACATGCCACCCGTAGACAAAACCGTTATCTGTGAAGGTTTCTTTTCCACCAATTTCAGAATTCATCAAATTGCCGAAACGGATCAAAGCTCCAGTCATCGCAGTCACAATTACTATTCGATCAACAACCCATAAATAACTCTGCCCCGGTGTTTTTTTAGCATAAATCCAAAGTGCAATCAAAATTGCAATCGCAGCACCATGACTGGCCAATCCACCTTCCCAAACTTTGAAAATATCAATAGGATTACTAAGGTATTTCTCAGGCTCATAAAAAAGCACATGCCCAAGTCGTGCACCAATGATCGTAGCCAACACCATGAAAATTGTCAATTTATCAACAAGGTTTTCATCCTGGCCTTCTTTTCGGAAAAAATAGACCATGAATTGTTGTGAGATAATAAAGCCTAAAGCAAAACACAAGCTGTACCATCTCAGGCGTTCAAAACCAGCAAAAACAGCTGGATTTGGATCCCATACTACATAAGACATTATTGATTCAAGCATTTTGTTTTGATTAGAGTTGGTCTAATTGTTCAAGTTCTTCGGCAAAGCCGCCAGAAAGTATCGGGAATCGATACCAGGTTTTAGGGTCTATATTAAACTCGTCAAGGTGAAATGAAGGAGCAAGTCGTTCTCTTTTCCATTGATTTCGAGACCAAAGTTGGAAGAATTTTTTGATATAACCTTTCAATACGGAAGAATCGATATTCAGTTCTTCCACAAGAATCAAATACACATCTTGGGGAGATCTTCGATCCCGAATTGCTAATTTCTCAATTTCTACTATCACAGCATAAGGCATCAGGTCCTTCTCATCCGTCTGAGTTCGCTCGAGGGGTCGGAGCTCGGCGCTTGGTTGAAGCGAATTCACTTTAGCCAATCCAGGTTGATCCAGATTTTTCTCAGCCCAGTTTAGCCAATGCAGTATGAAAAACTTATCTACCGCTGCAATTGGAGAAATACTTCCGCTCGTATCTCCATCCATGGTGGTATAGCCAACATCTCCTTCGCTTCGATTGGAAGTAGAGAGGAGCAAGGCATTTTTAATATTTGCAAGCATCCAAATAATAGGGGAACGTGTTCGGGCTTGAATATTTTGTAAAGTGATATCATCTTGGGCCCAAGTCAGGTCTCTTCCAATAGCTTTTTCAATTTTGGAGGTATAGGAAGCTACTTCTTCATCTATGGACCAATGATGAAAGGTTGCGCCAATGCTTTTCGCTAAAAACTGTGCACTTTCAAATGTATCGCTGGACGAATTTCCGGTTCCTTGATAAGCTGTAGTGAGCAAATGACCCACAATTATTTTCTCTGGAGATTCGGAAGGAATTGGTTTGTTAAGCCCGATTTTCTCAAGGAACTTTTCGAGACCAAGTTCCGCTATTCCTCTTTTTACCATTTCCGATACCAGAATTGCAATAGTGGAGGAATCTGCACCTCCAGAAAGCGAAAGTACAAAGCCATTACTTTTGCTTTTTCGCAAATAATCAAATAAACCTAGAGAGGCAGCTTCTACAAATTCTTCCTCCTTTGAATGAACAGGAGCAACAGATTGCACTTCAGGTTTTAAATCAAAACTTAATACCTGAACATCTTGGAATGAAAGTAATTGGTTTCTCACCAATAGCTCTCCCGACTTGGCAAGCATTACTTCGCCATCAAAAATCATTCGGCCACTTTCATTTCCCAAAAGATTGACATAACAATAATAACAATCAAACATGGAGGAGCTGTTCATGATCAGCTCCATGCGTTCTTTGGTTTTTCCCATTGCAAAATGACTTGCGCTGGGATTGAAAATCAAGTCAACTTTTCGTTCGCAAAGACGATAGCCTGGTCTGACTGCACCTCGCCAAGCGTCTTCACAAATTTCAAAGCCATATTTTATCCCTTCAATCGTAAAGGTTTGATCGCCGAATGGATAAAGTTTTCCCTCAAATTCAAAATCAATCAGTTCATTATGAACCCATGGGGTAAACCATCTAAATTCATAGTGAACACCATCAATGGCCATAAATTGCTTAGGTACAAACCCTTTCAATTTTCCATTTTCAATAATGGCAACTGTATTGAAAACTTTTTCCTTTATCCTAACCGGCAATCCCACGACAACTGTAATGTCCAAACAATACGGTAGGAGAAGAGAAAGTTGGCTTAGCGCTTTCTTTGGGAACCAATAGCTTAAAAATAAATCTTCACTTCCGTACCCTGTAATCGTTAATTCTGGAAAACAGATGATTGAAGCTTTTAATTTTTTGGCTTCTTCAATTCCAGTAATTATTCGCTCAAGATTACCGGACCAATCAAGTGGAGTCTGATTTACTGTGGCAGCGGCAATTTTTAAAGGGACCATTTTGTGAATTCTTGATGCAAATTTATTGACTATGTAGCAATCTTAAGAACCTCGCATCCATTTTTTGAAGCCTCTTGTTCTGCTTTTTTCTTAGTAGAACCTTTTCCTTGAGCGATTTCTTCATTTTCTACTTGGAGTGAGACAATAAACTCTTTGTAACGTTGATTTCCATGTACCGCTATAACTTCAAAATCGATTTGCTTGTTGGTCTTCTGAGACCATTCGATGATTTTACTTTTGTAATTCGTCGTTGTAGCAATCATGTCTTCGACATCCATGTGGGTAAGGATTCGAGTGAGGATAAAGGATTTTGTAAATGAATAACCTTTGTCCATGTAAATAGCGCCGATGAAGGCTTCAAGAATATCTCCAAAAAGTGATTTGTTTCCAGTGAAGTTTCGATCTCCAATTTCGATAGTCAAAACTTTCTTCAGTCCAATTTTTAGCCCTGTCGAGTTAAGATTTTCACGATTGACCAACTTGGATCTAGTTTCTGTTAAGAATCCTTCGTCCCGATAAGGATATTTTAAAAATAAATATTCAGCAACCACAGCTCCAAGAATAGCATCTCCTAGAAACTCTAAGCGTTCATTTGAAATTCGAAAGCCTTTGGTTGTTTCTTCGCTCAATCCTGATGGAGTAAGCGAAAGTTTGTATAGGGATAAATTAAAAGGCCTGCTTCCAATCATTAATTTGATAGAGGAAGCAAGCCTTTTGTCTTTTTCGCTTAAGAAAAGAAATTGAATTCCGAGTTTTTGAAAAAAATTCAAAACTGAAATCAATTGTATTTTTTGAAAATTACAGAACAGTTATGTCCTCCAAATCCAAATGTATTGCTCAGCGCGTATGTGATTTCTCTTTTTTGAGCCTTGTTGAAAGTCAAATTTAATTTAGGATCAAAACTCTCATCATCTGTGAAATGATTGATAGTAGGAGGGACCAGGCTATGGTTCATGGCGAAAATGCAAGCAATAGCTTCAATGGCACCGGCAGCTCCTAGGAGGTGACCTGTCATTGATTTTGTGCTACTGATATTTAGCTTGTATGCATGCTCACCAAAAACTTTTTCGATTGCTTTGGTTTCACTGATATCACCTAGTGGTGTTGAAGTACCATGCACATTGATATAATCAATGTCTTCCGGCTTTAAATTTGCATCCTCAAGGGCAAGTTGCATCACACTGCTAGCTCCTAAACCTTCAGGGTGAGGGGCAGTAATGTGATTGGCATCGGCAGACATTCCTCCACCTACAAGTTCAGCGTAAATTTTTGCTCCTCTTGCTTTTGCATGTTCGTATTCTTCCAGAATCAATGCTCCGGCACCTTCTCCTAAAACAAAACCGTCTCTTTCCTTATCAAACGGCCGAGAGGCAGTTTCAGGAGATTCGTTTCGCTGGGAAAGCGCTTTCATCGCATTAAATCCTCCAATACCTGCTTCAGTAACTGCTGATTCAGAACCACCACTGATAAATATATCAGCTTTACCTAGTCGGATGTAATTAAATGCATCGATTAGGGCATTGGTAGCTGAGGCACAGGCAGAAACTGTGACAAAGTTTGGACCGCGAAAACCATATTTGATTGAAATGAAACCGGCGCTGATGTCAGCGATCATTTTTGGAATGAAGAAAGGGTTGAATCGGGGAGTTCCATCGCCTTTAGCGAATTCTGTCACTTCATCTTGAAAGGTTCTTAAACCTCCAATTCCCGAACCCCAAATAACTCCGGCTCTAGCTTTATCGATTTTTTCAAGATCTATTCCTGAATCTGTCATGGCCTCTTCTACAGAGATCATGGCAAATTGGGTGAATGGATCCATTTTTCGTGCTTCTTTCCGATCAATGAATTGCTCGACATCAAGGTTTTTTACCTCACAAGCAAATTGAGTCTTGAAAAGGGAAGCATCGAATTTGGTAATCGGCGCAGCACCGCTCACACCAGTAGACAATCCCTGCCAAAATTCAGCAGCAGTGTTGCCTATTGGAGTGAGAGCACCTATACCTGTTACAACAACTCTTTTTAAATTCATACAATGAATTTATGAATTATTATTTAACGTTAGCTTCCAAGTAGGTAACAGCCTGTCCAACTGTTCCAATTTGCTCAGCTTGATCATCTGGAATAGAAAGATTGAATTCTTTTTCAAATTCCATGATCAATTCTACTGTATCCAGCGAATCAGCTCCAAGATCATTAGTGAAACTAGCCTCTAGAGTCACTTCAGACTCTTCTACGCCTAATTTATCAACGATGATGGCTTTTACTTTTTGTGCAATTTCAGACATTTTGTGATCAGTTTAGTATTTAACACTTCGCAAAGAAATATATTTATAAGCTAATTGGCAAAGAAAAGATCGAAGTAAATTTTTCTGCAAATTGCCATTCAATACCGTTAAATTTTTATTTCTAACTTTGTTTTGATTCATTTTCTTCCCCAATGAAGAAGTCCAGACTACTAATTGAGCATACGTATGATTTTGAGCTTTTGGGGCTTGTTTCGCCTGTAAAGGACTATAAGATGGCTTGGTTGATCAATCGGGACCTTCAACTTGGCCTTCGAAAGGAGGTAGATCTTGAGCTTGAATTTGTCACTAGTCCTAATCTAAAAATATCACAATATTTTCTTTCTTTGCCTCATGGTTTTGTGCAATTATTAAAAAACAGAGCCTTAAATTCAACAAATCAAGTCTCTTACCTTGTGCCAGAACTCAAATCAATGGATTATTTCCTGCTTGTTCAGGATGAGACCTTTCAAATAAGTATTGATACCTTTGTCCAAGAGCTATCAAAAAATCAATTCATCCAAAATGTGATGAAATTGGATATCGAGAAGTTAAAGTCAAAAGAAAACCTACTAACCTATTAATAATAGAATGAATAAATTTAACAAAACGAAAATCCTCGCAACTGTAGGACCAGCTTCAAATAATTATGAGACAATAAAAAGTCTTGCCGCTGCTGGTGCCAATGTGTTTCGATTGAATTTTTCTCATGGTTCTCACGAAGTTCACCAAGAAGTAATAAAAATAATTCGACGAGTTAACGAAGAGTCGGGTACTCATTTAGGTATCCTTCAAGATCTTCAAGGACCAAAAATCCGAGTAGGTGAGGTTGAAAATAATGGTGTTGAAATTAAGCCAGGCGCACCTATTACAATTACCAATGATCCAGTAGTTGGAACAAGTGAACTCGTCAGTACAGTATATCAAAACCTTCCAAATGATGTTATTGCAGGTGACCGAATCCTTATCGATGATGGGAATTTGGAACTAGTTGTAAATAATACTGATGGAAAAAATGTGAATTGCACTGTAATTCATGGTGGAATTCTGAAGTCTAGAAAAGGTATCAATCTTCCTAATACTAAAGTTTCAGCACCTTCATTAACAGAAAAAGACATTGAAGATTTGGAGTTTGGTCTGAGCCAAGATGTAGACTGGATTGCACTATCATTTGTTCGTTCAGCTGAGGATATAATTGACCTTCGTGAACGAATCGAAAAAGCAGGAAAATTCTGTAAAATCGTTGCTAAAATCGAAAAACCAGAAGCACTTGAAAACATCGATGCGATTATCGCAGAAACAGATGCAATAATGGTCGCTCGAGGTGATTTGGGTGTGGAAGTTCCGATGGAAATTGTTCCGCTATGGCAGAAGAAAATGGTCGAAAAATGTAAGTTAGCCTGCAAGCCTGTGATCATTGCTACCCAAATGATGGAAAGCATGATTGTCAATCCTCGTCCAACTCGAGCAGAAACAAATGACGTGGCAAATGCCGTTTTAGATGGAGCAGATGCGGTAATGCTTTCTGCCGAAACTGCCTCCGGAAAATATCCTGTCAATGCAGTAAAAGCGATGAGTAGTATCATTAGCTACTTAGAAGAAAACGCAGATATCTACCATAATCTTTACAAGATTCCAGAGGAAGATGATACCTTCTTAAGTAACAATTTAATTTTGATGGCGTCGAGACTTTCTCGAAATGTAAGAGCCAAAGCAATAGTAGGCATAACCTCCTCAGGTTTCACCGGATTTAGATTGGCTTCTCATAGACCTTCTGCAAACATTTTTGTTTTTACAAGAAATAGGCAATTGCTAACACAAATGAGCCTTGTTTGGGGTGTTAGGGCATATTTATATACCAATCAAATTTCTACAGACGCTACTTTCACAGACATTGAAAATAGACTCAAAGCTGATCATCACGTGAACACAGGTGATATTATTATTAATACTGCCAGTATGCCATTAAAAGTAAAAGGTAGAACCAATATGCTAAAGATTCATTTGGTGGAGTAAGCTTAGAATATCATTCAAACTTAAAAAGGCGCTTATTTAAGCGCCTTTTTTTTTCAATTCAATTACTGAATTCAACAGTTCAACTACTGAATTCAACGGTTCATTAGTGTTTAAAAATCTCATCCTTAAACACCTTAGTTATGAGATTACCTAAAACCAAATCAAACTATGACCAAACTATTCAAATTTCTTTTTCTAAGCTCGTTTGTCGTAACGATGCTTTCTTGTGTAAGTGATGACTATCAAGGAGGAATTCCTTACCCTACTCTAATTGAGGCATCTACCGACGCAGGACTTACCACTTTAGTGTCCTCAATCCGTGCTGTACCTGGACTAGAAGCAGCATTACAAGATCAAAGTGCAATTACTGTATTTGCTCCAACAAATGAAGCATTCGCTGAAGCTCTTGTAAAATTCAAAGCGGCTGATCTGAATGACCTTGTAAAAAAACTTGGAGGCGCTGCTAATCTGCAAACTGTGCTTGGTTTTCACGTAGTACCTGCAGTTGCATTTTCTGACCAACTTGCAGCCAGCAATACTTTTACCACAATTGCCGGCCAACAACTTCGAGTAAACAAAGCTCCAGGGGTTATCACAGTAATTGATGCTGCTGGAAATACTGCCACTGTCACTCAGGGCGATATTGAAATCGAAAATGGTGTAGTTCATGTTATCAACCAAGTTTTGATTCCAAGTATTGAAATACCAAAACCAACTCTTGTCGAAGCTGCAACTGAAGCTGGATTAACCACTTTACTAACTGCAGTTACTGCTGTACCTGGTCTTCCTAATACATTATTGTCAGCTGGTGCAATTACTGTTTTTGCACCAACCAATGAGGCTTTTGCTGCTGCACTTCAAGTGTATAAAGCCGCAAACCTAAATGAACTTGTCGTAAAAATTGGTGGAGCTAAGAATCTTGAAAAAGTATTAGGTTTCCATGTTGTTCCTGCAGTTGCATTTTCAAAGGACTTAGCAGCAACTAATTCATTTACTACAGTTTCTGGTCAAACAATTACAGTAACAAAATCAGGTTCTCTTGTTACCGTGAGAGACGCTATAGGAAGAACAGCTCAGGTTGTGGCGGCGGATATTGCCATTTCCAATGGGGTAGTACATGTAATTAATGGAATGATGCTTCCTGACTTGATGCTTCCGAATGTAGTAGAGGCTGCAAATGCTGCAGGTTTAACGACTTTGGTTTCTGCAGTTACTGCAGCTGATTTGGGAAGTACTTTATTAAATGCTCAAGCAATCACAGTATTCGCGCCTTCCAACGCTGCATTTACAGCGGCTTTGCAAGCATTTGGAGCAGCTAACCTAAATCAATTGGTCGCAAAAATTGGTGGAGTTAAGAATCTTCAGACAATTTTAGGATTCCACGTTGTGCCAGCTGTAGCTTTCTCTTCCGATTTAGCCGCAACAAATAAATTCACCACAGTTGCTGGGCAAGAATTGACTGTCACAAAATCAGCTAGCGGTGTAACTGTAACTGATTCAAAAGGAAATGTGGCTAAAGTTACCACTGCTGATGTAGCCATTAAAAATGGCGTGGTTCACGTAATTGATCGTGTTCTCCTTCCTAATTATACATTGCCAACCGTAGTAGAGGCTGCAACTGCTGCTAATCTAACCACTTTACTAAGTGCAGTAACAGCAGCTGGACTAGGAAATACATTATTGAATGCACAGGCGATCACTGTATTTGCGCCAACGAACCAAGCGTTCACAAACTTATTAACGTCTCTTAATTTAACTTCTTTACAGCAGTTGATCGATGTTCTTGGAGTAGAGAAAGTGACGAAAGTTCTTGGATTCCACGTTGTGCCTGCAACCGCTTTTTCTTTCAACTTGGCAGAAGGTGACCAAATGGTTCCAACGCTTGCAGGAGAAATGCTGAAAGTAAACAGAACTGGAAATAATGTGAAAGTAACGGATGCTGGTGGAAAGACTTATTCTGTTGTGGCGGCAGATGTAGCCATCAAAAATGGAGTAGTTCATGTCATTGATGGAGTTGTTCTTCCAACTTTGTAAAAAGAAAAATATTTAAAAAATTTTAGGGGCAGGTAACTGCCCCTTTTTTTTTGCCTTAGGGCTATTTAGGCATCATTTTTTGAAAAAAGATAATCTCAAATAATGAAATTGATGCTGTTTTTAGAGGGATTTCTAATCCAAGTTCAAAACAAATCACTTAGTTCTATGTTCCTATTTTGTCAATCGAATCTTGATTACACAGATTTATTTTAGGTTGGAGTTTTAAATAGCAACAGATGAACATACTTTTAGCGATAAGCAATCCCGTTGAACATCAGCTAGTTAGAAATACTTTGTCAGAAAGTTTTTCTGATTGGAAGATTGTAGCGGTTGTCCAGTCTTTAGAAGTATTTAGAACTTCTTGGAAAAATCATTCGAATGTGGACTTGATTCTTAGTGATATTGAGTTTTCAGAAGGATTGATTTTTAAGGAGCTTTCTGAAAAGAAAATCCAGACTCCAGTGATATTTCTTGCAGCTTCTGAGCATTATGCATTTCAATCTTTCGAACATAATTGTGTTGATTATTTGCTTAAACCACTTGACGAAAAACGCCTCTTTAGAGCATTTCAAAAAGTGATTCAATTAAAATCGACTTCTTTAAACGTCAACTTAATTTCAAATCTTCTAGCGAATCAATCTCAAAAAACCTTTAAAAAGCGATTTTTAACAAGATTAGGTAATCGGTTTTCCTTCGTAACAGTGGATAATGTGGGATATTTTTATTCGGAAGAGGGAATGACCTATCT
>JAHEBE010000265.1 GCA_024642365.1 Algoriphagus sp. | reverse complement strand
ACCAATCCTGAGGGCTTTCCATCGATCAAAATGCGGACATTACTTGATCCTCGAAGTCTCACATTCCCTTCCGGATCTACGGCGACGGAAGGGAGATTCATCAAAATATCCGAAGCAGTTCCGCCGGCATTCGCCAAGTCTTTCCCTACGTTGAAAATTCGCTTGTCAAGCGAAAGTTCCATCAGCGTTTTTTCGCCTTGGACAGTCACTTCATCGAGATCAGAGGCGACAGATTCTATGAAAATCTCGCCGAGATTAATAGAGGATTCTTGCGCTGATAAAGTAAAATTGGCTGTTCTTTTTGAATCAAAGCCCATAAATTCGATCAGTCCATAGTAGGTACCGAAAGCTAGTCGGACTTCGAATTCTCCTTTTTCCCCGGAGATTGCTCCATCAATGAGGGAATCTTGCAAGGAATAGATCGCAATGCTACCAAAGGGGATGGGCTCTTTGCTAGAATTATCAAGAATTTTCCCGGAGACTTTTCCAGGCTTTTGGTTTTGCTGTGAATAAACCGATTTTTGGGAAAACAAGAAGACTCCCAAAAGGCATAGCAAATTAATCGAATAGGTTTTGGCAATTTTTTTCATGCCGGGTTGGATAGGTTTAGTGCTGAGTTTGATGGCTGAAAAACAGCCAACAATTTGCCTAAGCTAAATCATGAAAATTTAGGAACTGTCCTGAAAGTGACCAGTGGTACTGATAAATGATGAGAATCTGGGATTTACCTGTCAAAAACCTGTTGGAATTAAACAGTTTTAGCTGTCAGGCTGAGCTTACTTTTTCTTGAAAAGACTTGCAATTGCTTTTCCTACAAAGTCAAGCCGCTCGATTGGACCAATCAAAGAACCATGGATCATTTCCAGTCCGTCTAGCCCTGTAGCTTTAGGCTGATTTGGGTAAATCAGAATGAAACTGTGATTTCTCAAAAATGTAGAAATTAATTCAGGTACTCGCTCCATGTTGGGATGATAGGATTCTTCACCTTTCCGACTTAAGACCATGATCAGGTTGTCATCCGGTTTAAGAATAATATTTAAGTTGCCCAATTCGCCCCAATCAGGAAAAGATCGGAATTCCAATCGAATCGGATGTTTGTGCAAGATCTCTTGGATGTAGGCTCTTGAACTATCCGAGACATAAAAGATCATCCGAGACCCCGTATTTCGGGCGATGTTCCAAACTTTGACCAGCCAGAATGGGAAGCCAAGTTCCTGTTCTGCTCCGGGAGGAACAAAAACAAGATGCCGTCGATGGGTCTCAAAGGGTTGGTTTGGCTTATAAATCAGCGTCGTGGTGTTGACTTTTCCAAGGAGTCCATCCGTTAGATTCCCCAGAAAGGAATCTGTCATTCCTTGTTTTTCATGAAGCCCAAGGACGAGGTCGGTTATTTTATTTTCATGAATTACGCTGGCAATACCATGCTCGACATTGGTGTCATAGCGAAGTAACTCATACAAGAAATGATCGGTTGAAGCTGCTGTCGCACTGGCTTTATTTAGCGTTTTCTGTGCTTTCATTTCAGAACCAGAATCTTGGTTTTCTGGGTTAATGATACTCAGTGCGTACATATTCCCTTTCTTTTTGGGATTTTGCACGAGGATACTCAAGTTGATTAGTTCGTCAGCAGTTTCTTGATTACGAACGGGGATCAATATCCGCTCCAGAAAATTAGTGGTCGAACTTTCGTCGAGAGGAGATTCAGCCAAAGCAATATTTTTGGCACCCTTTTGTGCTTCGAGTGAAGCGATGGTGCAGGTAACCAATATCATGACAATGGTTCCATTCAAGATCGTTTCGGAAAGTAGTCGAATAGGCTCTCCAAATTCGTCTGTACCGATGATCGTATTGTAGCCAATCAAAACAGCTGCTAAAGTTGCAGCAGCCTGTGCATTGCTTAGCCCAAAAATGAGTCTTCGCTCATCGAGGCTGAATTTATAAGTTTTTTGGGTGGCATAGGCTGCCAAAAATTTAGCAAGAGTGGCAATTACTGTCATCACCAATGCAACCCAAAGCGTTACCCATCCTTCCACGAAAATTCTGAAATCAACCAGCATTCCTACGCCGATCAAGAAGAAAGGGATAAAGATCGTGTTGCCGACAAACTCCACTCGGTTCATTAGAGGTGAAGTGTGTGGAATCAATGAACTGATCGAAAGTCCAACCAAGAAAGCCCCGATAATTGCTTCAATTCCGGCGAGTTCTGCCATCGCAGCACCAAGAAAAACTAAGGAGAGTACGAAAATAAATTGGGAGGAATTATCTGTGTATTTCTTAAAAAACCATCTGCCAATTCTAGGGAAAATAAAGACAATAATCGCTGCAAATAAAGCCAGGGATGCGAAAAGCTTTATCCAAAAGCCAAGGTTTACCACCCCTTTGGTAGACCCGATAATGATCGCCAGCACCAAAAGTGCAAGCGTGTCTGTAATCAATGTTCCCCCCACGGTGATGTTGACAGCGCGGTTTTTTGCGATGCCTAATTTGGATATCAGTGGATATGCAATCAATGTATGCGAGGCAAACATACTGGCAAGTAAGATGGAAGAAATAAGCGTCATTTCCAGCAAATACAAGCCTGCTAGAATTCCAAGACACATCGGGATCAAAAAAGTATAAGCCCCGAAGACGAGGCTTTTTTTACTGTTTTTCTTGAATTCATTCAGATCGATCTCTAGCCCAGCCAAGAACATGATGTAGAGTAATCCGGCAGTTCCTGAGAGTATAATTCCACTATCGCGCTCAATTAATCCTAAGCCATTTGGCCCGACTATGGCTCCTGCCAAAATCAATCCTAGGAGTGGGGGTAATTTGAGTTTGTTTAAAGCGAGTGGTGCAAATAAGATGATCAAAAGAATCAACAGGAATTTCACCACCGGATTGGAAATCGGAAGGTCAAATGCTGCGAAATCAGTTAAAAGGATCATCTTATGGATTTGGAATTAGACTTCTAAGCTAATCAGGTAACCTGTATACACTAAATATACGCTTAAAAGAATAAGCGATTCCCAACGATCCAAGCGTTGTTTTTTACCAGTGAACATTGCGATAAACAAGAAGGCAGTACCAGCAGATAAAAGATAGATATCTGTATTGAATGCAGGATTATAATCCAAAGGTCTGATCAGTCCACTAACACCCAGGATTAAAAGGATATTGAATATGTTAGATCCTACAATATTTCCGATAGCGATATCTGCGTTTTTCTTCATCGCGGCCACGACTGAGGTAGCTAACTCTGGCAGGGAGGTGCCTGCAGCTACGATGGTTAATCCGATTATCTTTTCGCTGACCCCCATCGCTTGGGCCATAGATACCGCATTGTCCACGACAAGTTTTCCTCCACCGACAAGTCCTGCAAGTCCGATTCCAATCAAAGTCCAGATTTTCAAGTTGGAATAATCTTTATTTTCTACTGTTTCTCCGGCAGGATCAGATTTGAGCTGAGTCGCCACGTAGTATAGGAATCCCCCAAAAAAGACCAAAAGAATAATGGAATCTATTCGGGATAATCCAGAAGAGCCAGAGGAAAAATAATTGTTAAGAAGAAAAAGAAGGAAAATCGCTGCCAATAAGGAGAATGGGATTTCTTTCCAAACCGTGCTAGACTGGACTGAGAGAGGGATAATCAACCCTGCAATCCCCAAGATCACAAACAAATTGAAGTTATTGGAGCCGATTACATTCCCGAAGACAAGGTCTGGGTAATTACCGGATGCTGCCACGGCATTGACTACCAACTCTGGTGCTGAAGTACCAAAGGCAACGATCGTCAAACCAATTGCAAGGTCTGAGACCTTATGCTTCTTGGCCAGTACCGATGCGCCATCCACCAACCAATCTGCTCCTTTGACCAAAAGGACCAAGCCAATAACTAATAAAGCGATTTGAAGAACCATAAGTTTTGAATATTTGGAATCAAAAGTAGAGTGAAAAAAACGTCCTTTTTTTAAGGGCTTAATAATTATTTTTTGCCCAACAAATTGCAAGCCTGTGGCTTTTCTAAAACAAAATTATTTACTCAAAATCCTTACCTTTCAACAGACCAAAAAATCTCATTTTTATGAAAAAATTACTCTTCTTTTCTCTTATCACTTTCGGATTTATTTCAATCAGTTTTGCGCAAAGCAAAATGCCTGAGCACATCAAAGAAAAAATGACTTATCCTGCTTTGGACTTTGATCCTTGGGTAGGAGTCATCCCAATTGAAAATTCGGCGATGCCCTACGATCCGTCCTTAGATTATAAAATAGTCCTTGACCTCTATGGGAGAATAAAAGACTCTACACAGGTGCATTCTACAATCACTGAAATCGGGCGAACGTATAATTTGCACATCGCCAATGGCGTGCCTGCGGATAAAATCCAAATCGTGGCGGTGATTCATGGTGGTATCTCGCTCGCCGCTGGGACTAATGAAGCTTA
>JAHEBE010000028.1 GCA_024642365.1 Algoriphagus sp. | reverse complement strand
TTTGCAACTCACCGATAATTATTTTTTCATCAAAATTTTCTAAGTAGGTTCTAAAAATCCCCACAATTTCTACTCGTCGATACCTTGGAGGTTCTTGGACAAAGTAGAGCGTAATTTTATCACCAACTTTCAGTTTAAGTTTATTTGCAACAAATGCGCTCAGCATGACTTCGTTAGTAGTCCCTTCTTCAGAAAGTTGTATTAATCTCCCTTCTACTAGATAGGGCTTAAATCGAAGGCTGTCGAAATCCTGACCCACTCCTTTCATGATGACGCCTTCTACTTCATCTTCACCTTTAATCAATGCGGCTTTATGTGCAAATGACTGTATGCCTTCTATAAAGGAAATTTGCTTGTAATTTTCGGTGAAGTCGGATTTTAATGAAAATGGAGATTCCTCAAAGTCATTGCTCATAGTGAAGCGTTGAACTTGAAAATGACCAGTAAATCCGTAAACTTTGTCTGAAATGGTATTTTGAAAACCACCTAAAACCATGAAAGCCACTAATGAAACTGCAAGCCCCAAGGCTAAGCTTCCAACAGCTATTTTATAAATTGTGACTGAAAACCCACCCGAGCCTTTAAAGCTGATTCTTTTGGCGATGAAATAGGAAAGGTTCAATTGACTGTGTTAATTTGTTGAAATACTCCGCAAAATAGCATGAAGCAAATGAAACTCACATCCTTTATTTATATTTTCAACCTAGCTTTTCTGGTATTTTTTTCTGGTCAAGAACTAAATGCCCAAGATTTAAAGGTACTTCCTGCTGCTGACCAACCGGAATTATACCTTTCCAAACTCACTGGAAAAGCAGTGGGTGTAGTAGGAAATCAAACCAGCATCCTAACCCAGCATGGCAATCAGCATTTGGTTGATTTCTTGGTGGAAAATGGAATCACGGTTAAAAAAGTCTTTGTACCGGAGCATGGATTCCGAGGAGTGGCTGATGCGGGTGAAAAAGTAGATAACAGCATCGACACAAAAACAGGGTTGCCGATCATTTCGCTCTACGGAAACAATAAAAAACCCACTTCAGATCAAATAAAAGACCTAGATGTAGTCATTTTTGACCTTCAAGATGTTGGGGTTAGATTTTATACTTACATCTCTACCATGCACTATGTGATGGAATCAGCAGCCGAACATGGGGTAAAAGTGATGATTTTCGATCGGCCTAATCCAAATGGCAATTACGTTGCTGGACCAGTATTGAAGTCAGGTTTTGAAAGTTTTGTTGGAATGCATCCGATACCTGTTGTTCATGGCCTAACGGTAGGAGAATTGGCAAAAATGATCAATGGAGAAAAATGGCTGAAATCAGGTTTGGTTGCAGACTTGGAGGTGATTCCATTAGCAAATTGGACACATCAAACCAGCTATAAGCTTCCTGTAAAACCATCTCCAAATTTGCCAAATGACCTTGCAATACGCCTTTATCCAAGCACCTGCTTTTTTGAAGGAACGATCGTATCTCTTGGTCGAGGCACATTATTTCCATTCCAAGTTTATGGGTATCCAGATCCGAAATTTGGGGACTTTACTTTTACCCCAGTTTCAATTAATGGAATGTCAAAAAATCCACCACTTCAAGATCAAAGATGCTATGGAGTGGATTTGAGAAATGTTTCTCTGAACCATCAATTCACGTTAGAATATCTCATTGATGCTTATACCAAATCCGGGAAAGGAAAGGCATTTTTTACCAATTATTTCAATACTCTTGCTGGAACTGATGAAGTGAAAAACATGATATTGGCTGGAAAATCTGCAGCTGAAATCACTTCCTCCTGGGAACTTGAATTGAACAACTACAAGAAGTTGCGAGAGAAATACTTAATCTATAAATAATTTTATTACAATAACTTACATCAGATCATCTAGATTGATCATTTAACTAATTTATTGAATAGCTCTTTTATCCTGATGTCAAAATCACTTCGAATAATTTATATGGGCACTCCTGAATTTGCGGTTCCCGCTTTGGAATTGCTCGTTCAGTCAAAAAGAAATGTCGTGGCCGTGATTACAGCGCCAGACAGACCGAAAGGTCGTGGTCAAAAACTCGTTCCTTCCCCAGTCAAAGAAGCAGCGATCAAACATGGCTTAAAAATTCTTCAGCCAACAAATTTAAAATCAGAGGAATTCCTCGAAGAATTGAAATCTCTAAAAGCTGACTTACAAATTGTGGTAGCCTTTAGAATGCTGCCGGAATCTGTTTGGAATATGCCTCCTATCGGTACTTTTAATTTGCATGCTTCATTATTGCCTAATTATCGTGGGGCTGCGCCAATTAATTGGGCAATAATAAACGGTGAAAAGGAAACAGGGGTAACTACATTTTTTCTTAAGCATGAAATTGATACAGGTAGTATAATTTTCCAGGAAAAAGTACCCATTCTGCCAGAAGATGATTTGGGAACCGTATACGAGAAACTTATGAGCCTAGGAGCTAACCTTGTTTTGGCAACTGTAGAGGCTATTGAAGAAAACAAAGTGAAGCCTTTGCCTCAGGATGAGTCCAAAGCTATTCATCACGCCCCTAAAATTTTTAAGGAAACAGGGCAAATTGATTGGACAAAAGATGCAGAGTCAATTCATAATCTGGTGCGTGGATTATCCCCTTATCCAGCGGCTTGGACAGAATTAGATGGCAAAAACTGTAAAATTTATAAAACAGCTATTCTAGAAAAATCAGCTAGCAAAGTCAATCCTGGGAGCTATGAATCAGATGGCAAAACCTATTTGAAATTCCAGTGCAGGTCCGGAATGTTAGAAATTTTAGAGCTTCAATTAGAAGGAAAAAAACGAATGAAAACGGGTGATTTTTTAAGAGGATATACGCTAGAAAAGTTAAAAAAATAATTTTTATTTTAGTTCGATTTTTTGAAATTGCTAGACAATACTAACTTTTAAATCAAATTTTTATGAAAAACCTAACATTAAATTGTCTTTTAATTATTCTTGGAATTATTTTTTCGACCCCCGCTGAAGCACAATTTATTAAGAAGCTAAAGCAAGCTGCATCTCAAGGTATGGAGAATGCCATCGAACAAAAGGTGGAGGAAGAAGCCGAAAAAATGATGCGTAAGGAAATTGAAAACCAGTTAGCAAGAATGTATGGGGAAAATGGTCAAAGTGGTCCAATTGAATTTGACATGGACAAAATTCTTGAAAGTCTTGGTGAAGAAATACCTACAGAAAGTTCCTATGATTTTCTTGGTTTTGTGGATTTAGAGCTTATTTCTACTGATGAAAATGGAAAAGCCCAAGAGCCAATCTATTTAAAATCATTTTTAGGAGAATCTACTAGCTACACAGGAATGGCAATGCCAGACCCTAACAACCCAAGTGCCTCAAACTACATGATTTTTGACACTAATAACAAAGCATCAATTCTTTTGATGGAAAATGAAGGAACAAAATCTAGTTTCGCCTATAAATTAGATTTTGATCAAATAGCTAATGATAGTTCAGGGATAGGTGAATTGGACTACAAAGCATCTGATTTTTCGATCACGAAAACAGGGAATACCAAAGATTTACTGGGTTATACTTGTGATGAATATCATGTAAAAAGCAGTGACGGGGAGGGAAATTACTGGATCACTGAAAAGATGATAGAGGGCACAAATTCTTTCTGGTCGACCAATAGCCCATTTGCTACACAAAAAATGCAAGAAAGCTACGCTGATATTTTTACGCATATGCCAAAAGGAAATTTTATGGAAATGGACTTCACCTCTTCAGACGGTTCCAACATCAAAATGAAAGTAACTGATATTCAAGCCTCCCAACCAAAATCCTTCCTGATGAGTGAATATCCAAATATGATGCAGTCAATGAAGCAGTAAGACATATTCTGCTTAATAATTTTTTATCAAAATGAGGTCAGTTATCTTCAAGGATTATACTCTTGAAAATGAAAATTTCGTTGATTGCAGCATTGGCAGAAAACCGAGTAATCGGAAAAGAAAACGACCTTGTTTGGCGATTACCGCTAGATTTTAAACGGTTCAAGTCCATCACTTCGGATAATTATATCTTAATGGGAAGAAAGACTTTTGAATCATTAGGAAAGCCATTGCCCAATCGCACACATTTAGTGGTGACAAGAGATAAAAACTACCAAGTACCAGAGGGACATTATGTATTTGACTCGGTAGAGTCCGCATTCATTTTTGCAAACAAATTAGAAGTTGAAAATTTATTTGTCATTGGGGGTGGAGAAATCTACCAACAAACAATTTCACTCGCTGATGAATTATTATTAACAGAAGTAGAGGCTAGTCCATCAGGAGATACTTTTTTTCCTGATTTTGACAAAAAACAGTGGGAAGAAACGTACCGAGAAAGGCATCCAAAAGATGAAAAACACAATTATGCATTCTCATTTGTTAACTATTCCAGAATAAAATCCTAACATGGCAAAATCAACTATTTGGATCACAGGAGCATCTTCTGGCATTGGTGAGGCAGCAGCTAATCATTACATAGCTAAAGGGTTTCAAGTGATCATATCTGCTAGAAATGAAAATAAATTACTTGAGCTAAAAGAAAAAAGTGTTTACCCAAGCAATTGTTATGTATTGCCACTTGACCTTGTTGAAATATCCACCTTCCCAGAGAAAGTAGCTGAAGCTATTAAAGCTTTTGGAAAAATAGACCTCATGCTACATAATGGAGGAATCAGCCAAAGGTCATTAATTAAAGAAACTCCCCTTACAGTTGATAGGCAGCTAATGGAAGTTAACTTTTTTGGAACAGTAGCATTAACCAAAGCCTTACTCCCCCATTTCATAGTCAATAAATCTGGACATTTTGGTGTTATCACCTCGTTGGTAGGTAAGTTTGGAACCCAGTTTCGTTCCAGTTATGCTGCCTCAAAACATGCATTGCATGGATTTTTTGACACTTTGAGGTCTGAACATTTTGCAGACAATATCCATGTGACACTTATCTGTCCAGGGTTTATTCGAACAAATGTCTCTGTAAATGCATTGACTGCTGATGGAACTGCATTAAATGAAATGGATCAGGCTCAAGCAAATGGAATGAGTCCTGAAAAATGCGCAGCACAAATCTTTCGAGCAATGGAATCCCAAAAAGAAGAAGTTTACATCGGAGGAAAAGAGACGTATGCCGTTTATTTGAAACGCTTTATTCCAGGAATCTTTTCAAAGGTACTTAGAAGGTCAAATGTGCGTTAAAATCACTGACAAATGAAAGTAGTAAGAGCTGAGATAATTGCCATTGGAGACGAACTTCTCTATGGGCAAATCATGGACACCAATAGCCATTGGATCAGTCAGGAATTAGATCTTGTAGGTGTTAAGGTTGTTCGAAAAACAACAGTTGGCGACGATCAAAAAGATATTTTAGCTGCTTTTGAATCAGCTGAGAAACGTGCCGACTTAATTTTAATTACAGGAGGCTTAGGCCCCACCAAAGATGATCTTACCAAGCCATTACTTGCAAAATATTTTGACTGTGAGGTAATCGAATTCCCAGAAGCAGTAAAAGCTGTCAGTGATTATTTTGTAAGGCGAGGACGCGAAATGACTCCTCTAAACATCCTACAAGGTCATCTCCCCTCATGCTGCAGCTATATCCCCAATGAAGTCGGGACAGCGCCTGGAATGTGGTTTGAGCGAAATAATACGTATTGGATGTCAATGCCGGGTGTTCCACATGAGATGAAAAAATTGATGAAGGACTTTGTTTTGCCAAAGCTTCCTGAAATTTTTCCGTTGCCTGTCATTCATCATAAAGTCATCAAAACTGTTGGAATTGGTGAAAGTTGGCTTGCAGATTTAATTGAGGAATGGGAGAATGCGTTACCCAAATCAATTCGATTAGCCTACCTTCCTTCACTCGGTCATGTCAAACTTCGGCTTACCGGATTTGGTTCCTCCAAGTCAGAATTGGAACAAGCAATCGATGATCAAATCAAATTAGTTTTTCCTTTAATTGAAAAGTATGTATATGGATTTGATTCGGAGACCTTAGAAACAGCTATTGCCAAGCTTTTGAAGGCTGAAAAGAAAACCATAGCTTTGGCAGAAAGCTGTACTGGAGGCTATATATCCCATTTGATCACAAGTATTTCTGGTAGTAGTGACTATTTTCAAGGAGGAATAATTCCTTACCATAATCAATTCAAAGCAGAACTATTAGGAGTGGAAACCGCTACTTTGGAACAATTTGGCGCTGTAAGTGAGGAGACTGTAAAGGAAATGGCGAACGGTGTTCGAAAGCAGTTTAAATCGGATTTCGGCTTAGCAAGCAGTGGCATTGCAGGTCCGACTGGCGGCTCAGATGAAAAACCTGTTGGGACTGTTTGGATAGCTTGCTCTATGGAAGGGCATACGGAGGCAAAGAAATTACAACTTACTCAAGATCGTTTGTTGAATATTCAACTTACAGGAGTAGCAGTATTAAATATGTTGAGAATTTGTATTTTAAAGAAATAGCAAATAAAATTTCAATTGAAAGGTTTGGGATAGTGTTTGATAAAATTTAATTTTAAAAGTTGATTATAAACCCAATTTAATTATAAAATCATAACCATGGCAAGTGTTGAAATGCTAATGCCCAAGATGGGCGAAAGTATCACAGAGGGTACCGTGCTCACCTGGCTCAAGAAAGAGGGTGATGCTATCGAGCAAGATGAATCGGTATTAGAAGTGGCAACTGATAAAGTTGACACGGAAGTGCCATCAATCCATGGCGGCATCCTGAAAAAAATCCTTGTTAAAGAAGGAGAAGTAGTAGCTGTAGGAGCTCCAATCGCAATTATCGAAACTTCAGATAAAACTACCGAAACAGCAGTTATTCCTTCTACTCCTACTCCGTCAAAAGCAGTAGTGGAAACACCTACCTCAACTCCTTCAGAAGCATTGATTCAAGTAGAGGACCTAAAAATAGTCGATGATTCAAGATTCTATTCTCCCCTTGTCCAAAGCATGGCAAAGGAGGAAAAAATCTCAAAAGAAGAATTAGCGAAAATTCCTGGAACCGGAAAAGAAGGTAGAGTAACAAAGCAAGATATGCTTGGATACCTTGCGAATAGGAGTTCAAATGGAGCAACTTTGATTTCAAAAGACGCACCTTCAATTTCAGCTCCTAAAGCTCAAATAAGTATTTCAGCTTCGGATGAAATCATAGAAATGGATCGAATGCGAAAAATGATTGCCCAGCGAATGGTGGAATCTAAGCGTATTTCAGCCCATGTCACTTCATTTGTTGAAGCTGATATGACCAACATCGTACTTTGGAGAAATCAACATAAAGATGCCTATAAAGCAAAGTATGGCGAAGGGATTACCTTCACTCCTTTCTTCATCGAAGCAGTTGCAAAAGCAATTCGGGATTTTCCTATGATCAATATCTCTGTAGATGGCGATCGGATCATTAAGAAAAAAGATATCAATGTAGGAATGGCGGTAGCTCTGCCAAGCGGAAATCTGATAGTTCCAGTAATAAGAAATGCAGATCAACTTAATATCGTAGGGATTTCCAAAAAAGTGAACGATCTGGCTAACCGCGCTAGAGTTAATAAACTTAACCCAGACGATTTAGCTGGAGGAACTTATACCGTTTCAAACGTGGGTTCATTTGGTAATGTAATGGGTACTCCAATTATCCCCCAGCCCCAGGTTGCGATTTTAGCAATTGGTGCTATCGTAAAAAAACCTGCGGTGGTAGAGACCCCAACTGGTGATGTGATCGCAATTCGACATAAAATGTTCCTTTCACATTCATATGATCATCGAGTGGTTGATGGCTCATTAGGTGGGATGTTTGTCCGGAGAGTTGCTGATTATTTAGAAGCATTTGACTTAAACACTTCACTTTAATAAAAAAGACCAGCAAAATCGCTGGTCTTTTTATTTACTTTTTGCTAGTAGACTTGTCGCGTAAAACTTCAATTTTTCTGCCAAGGCTACCAATCGAATAGGCTTGGTTAAATAATCATTCATACCCGATTCCAAGGCTTTTTTCTGATCTTCATCGTAGACATTGGCCGAAAGTCCAATAATTACCAAAGCGTCTTTAGCTGGCATTTTTCGAATCAGCCTGGTTGCTTCTAACCCGTTTAATACTGGCATTTGTACATCCATCAAAATAAGGTCGAAATCAAATTCACTTAATGATTCTACTGCCTCTTTTCCGTTTTTAGCTATTTTAAAAGAGTACCCTAATTGAGTTAGCATTAGATTCATTAATTGAAGATTCAGGTCATTGTCCTCTGCTAATAAAATTCGGAGCGGAAGATCCGAGGCCATACCAATCCAGTTTTGCCTTTCTGGAGCAATTGGATTAACAGATTCAATTGCATGATCTTTCACTTCTTTTAGTATGGCTGTAAAAGTGAAATTGGAACCTTCATTAAGCTTACTAGTTACATTCAGCTCTCCTCCTAGCAATTCCACTAATCGTTTTGAAATTGCCAAGCCTAATCCGGTTCCCTGAAATGGCCTTGTACTCGAGCTTTCTACCTGATAAAAAGGATCTGTCAAATGAGGAATCAATTCTTCAGAAATTCCAATTCCAGAATCCAAAACTGAGATTTTTAGCTGTACCAATTCATCAGTGATTTTGTCAACAAGGGCAAAAATTTTGACATCACCATTCTTAGGAGTGAATTTGATTGCATTTCCAACAAGATTTAGAAAAACCTGCATCAGCTTTTCCAAATCCCCTTCCAGCGTCTTCTCAGTATTTTCTCCAAACTCAATGGATAAGTTAATCTTCTTCTTTTTTGCTAGGCCAGATAGGATTAAAACCTGTTTCTGGAATTCGATCTTTGGTACAAAAGCCGTAGGGTGAATCTCAATCTTACCGGCCTCTATTTTTGAGTAATCAAGAATATCCTTAATTATAGCAAGTAAGCTGTTTCCAGAGCTCTTAATGATATTCATGTATTCTGTTTGAATTTCATCCAATTCTGTTTGTTCCAAAAGATCAATAATGCCAAGAAGCCCATTCATCGGGGTCCTAATTTCATGGCTCATATTTGCCAAAAATTCAGATTTAGCTTTACTAGCTTGATCTGAAGCATTCATCGCCTCAAGTAATCCTTTTTCCCAAATTCGCTGGGCGGTGATGTCCTTTGAAATTGACATTACTTTCTGATCATCTAAAGGAAAATACCTTACCTCAAAGAATCTCGTTCCATTTGGCCCTTCTGCCCTATAGTCGACAGTTTGGATTGTCCCTGTTTTCCGGGCTTGATTAAATCCTTTTAAAACAGTTTCCACTTGATTTGCTGGTACTATTTCAGAAAGTTTCCTGCCAATCAAACCGAAATTGGGGCTGATGTTTAAATCCGCATCTTTGATTTGATAGTCTAAGATTACTCCTTCGTTATTATGGATAAAAAGAATATCAGGGATATTTTCTATTAACGTCCTAAGCCGGTTTTCACTCTCTACAAGCTCTTGTCTACTTTCAAATTGACTGGTAATGTCAGTGCAAATTCCTATTCCCCCATTGAACTTACCATCTTGATCAAAAACCAATTTTTCAAAAATTCTTAAATGAACTTTATTGTTCTCTCTGGACGTGTATTGGTATTCAAAATCAACATAGGATTTTTTCTCAAACAGCGCCTTTTTGATCAATTCTCTAATTCTTGAAGCATCTTTTTGTCCAGATTGATTATTGAAAGCATGTAAAAACCTACTTTTTGGAATCCCTAAAACCTGACTCACCTCATCACTTATTCGGGTGATGTTACCTTTCGCATCATGGTAAAAAACAAAACCTTTGAGTTCTTTTAGGAGTAAATTCTGTTGGTCAAAAAGTTCAGAAATTTCCTCTGAATTTTCTGCGAGTAAACGCTGAGATTCTAGATTATTTTTCAAGGAAATCGCAAAAAGCAAAACAGTCCCAATAATCAAAACGATCAAACCTATATAAAGTAAAAAATAGGTGTTGTAAATTCCAGAGACAATCGATTCGGATTCTTCAATAAAAAGTAAAGCAGCATCACCACTAATAGTACCAAAATTGAATGGGTATTGTGTCAAAATTCCTTCAGTTGGTACGCCTTCGAGGAGCCATTGAGACTCATAGACGCCCAATACCCCAATCCTTAAATCCTCGGCTATAGTGGCCCCTGATTTTGAATCTGTGGTAATTTTTTCCTGAAGTTCTCCTTCTTCAAGGTCCCAGATTTTTCCATTGAGGTAGATTAGTTTTTTACCACCGGGGTTTATGTAAAAATTTTGAGCATAGGTACTCGCAAATTGGATAGGATTAAGTCTTACCAAAATCCTGAATGGCATCACTTTACCATTTACCCAATATTCAAATGGGGATTGGTTTATTACCGGAAAACTAAAAGAAGTTTGCTTTCGAATAAAATCATTCCTTGGCGTTTGAGTAAAAAATAGAATTGAATCTTTCAAATCGACATAAATCGTATCGACTAATCCCGGGTAATTTCTAAAAATTCGCTTCACTGATTTGGTCAAGTCATCTTGAAAGTCATCTTCATCCAAATCCGAATCTTCCATATAGTCCATGATCAGATCTGTTGATTCTTGAAAAAGTTTCAGTTCATTTTCAAGTCCAGTAGCTGCTAACCCAGTTTGTTTTCGTAAAAACTCCTTTCTAGCCGAGCTTTGAGTCGTAGAAATGGCATTGAAAAAACTCGATCCCAATAAAATAATCAAAATCACTAGGGCAGAACCAATCGCTAGCGTGATAAAAAAATCTTTACGGTGGCTTGAAAAAATCTTCATCTTCCTTTAAGGTTTACTTCAATCAAAACCCAATCAATAAGGTTAAAATTAACCATTCTGGCCGATTCAGGACTATACTCCTTCGTAAAGGAAAATTCAGATTGATTTTTCATCAAAAAATAATCAGCCATCAATCTGACCTCAGAATTCTTACTATTGAACAAATTATAATCTGAAATCCGAAAATTATCTTCCAATACTATTTCTTTATAAACGTGATTTCGAAGAGGTGGAAAACTCAACGCTTCAATAGCCAATGAACTTGCAGCAACTATATCCCCATCCTTTGTTACAATAATCAAATTTTCATCTGCAGAATCTAAGTAGCGGTCAATAATTTGATCCACCGTGATATCAATTCCCAAAACTGAAAAAAGTTTTTCCCCATCATAAACCGGCTGAATTAAAGATAATATCCATCCTCTCCCAGCAGGATCTACATAGGCATCAGGTATCCAAACGAAGGATTTACTTGGATTATTCGCCAAATTTCCTTCGTAGAAGAAATTATAGGAGGTTAAATCTATGTCTTTTGTGATCAGGGATTTTGCATCAAATGCAGGATAAACTCGAGAAATCTGTGAAGTGGAATTTGAATAAACCTGAGCCACGAAATCATACTTATTCTGAATCTTACCAAACATTGAATCCAATGAATTGGTCAACTTCACTTCAGTAAGGGCTTCACTGTAATCAGGTGTTTTATCAAATATTACAATCGAGCTTAAAGCAGGATTATCTCCAGGCATATTGGCGGAATAACCATCAACGAACTTATAAGCATCCAAGCTTGCAAATTGGAGTATGCTATCTCGATTTTCTAAAAGAAATTCATGATGCGTTTTAAGGGATACAATTTCTTTATTAAGCAAAGAAAGTTCTGATTCCAAATTCCCAACAATTCCTTCTAAAGTTGAAAAATCAGCCTTTTCCTGTTGCTTAGTTGACTCTCCGCAAGAGAAGAAAAATAAAATAGACAGGAAAAAAAATAGTTTTCTTAAAGGCATAAAGGCTCGATTTCATGAAAATTATAAATTTTCCAATTGAGCACGAAATGATTTCCCCATTTCATTAAACCTAATTTTTACTCCATCAAAAAAAGCACCTTCCAAAAACGCTGAAAGGTCTGCCTCTTCCAATACATCCAACTCGCTTACCTTAAAAGTTTGCTCCATTGGTCCAAGCTCAAATTTTAAAATGTATTTATTGTTCCAGGAGAAAATACTGATTCGGATTTCCTCCTGAACAAATTCCTTGATGACTCTCATGCAGGCCTTTTTACTTTCGCAGAAAAACTGATTTTAGAGTTTAAAGAAGATGCAACAGAACAATATTTCTCTACCGAAAGCGCAACTACTTTAATAAACTCTGCTTCTGTCGCATCCGGTGAAACCAGAACAAAGTTCAGTTGAATTGTTTTGTAAAAAGCTGGAACACCATCATTTCGGATTCCTTCTACGTCGACATAAAAATCTGAGATTGTTCTACGCTTTTTTTTCATCATCAAGACAGCATCAACAGAAGCACATCCTCCAAGTGAGGAAAGTAATAAATCCATGGGCGATTGTGCTTGCTTGGCAGGTGCGTCATACATGTCAATTTTTACCACATTCCCCTGTGGATTAACCGCTTCATATTCATAGTCTGCCTTCATTCGGACAGTTACATTTCTTTTAGACATTTTCTCAGGAATTATATTTCTACTTACAGGTTAACTGAATTTGACTTTCAAAAGATAATCAATTACATATTTCTTCGGTATTGACCCCCTACTTCATAGAGGGCATTTGTGATTTGACCTAAGGAACAATATTTCACTGCCTCCATTAATTCTTCAAACACATTTTCATTTTTTACGGCAGATTCTCGAAGTCGTTTTAGCTGCTTAATGACCATCGTGGAATTCCCGGAATGAAGATTTTGAAGTGTTTTAATTTGATCTTCTTTTTCTTCTTGAGTTGCTCGAATTACTTCGCCCGGAGTTACAGTTGGAGACCCATCTGAGGAGAGAAAGGTATTCACCCCGATAATGGGATATTCACCGGTATGCTTGAGCATTTCGTAGTGGAGACTTTCCTCTTGGATTTTTCCTCGCTGATACATGGTTTCCATAGCGCCTAATACTCCTCCTCTTTCTGTAATTCTGTCAAACTCCACATAGACTGCCTCTTCAACTAAATCAGTCAATTCCTCGATTATAAATGATCCTTGAATTGGGTTTTCATTTTTCGTCAATCCAAGTTCTTTATTGATGATTAATTGGATGGCCATCGCTCTTCTTACTGATGCCTCTGTCGGAGTCGTAATTGCCTCGTCATACGCGTTTGTATGCAACGAATTACAATTGTCATAGATGGCATAAAGCGCTTGCAAGGTGGTCCGAATATCGTTGAAATCTATTTCCTGAGCATGAAGCGACCTTCCTGAAGTTTGAATATGGTACTTCAACATCTGAGAACGCTCATTTGCATCATATTTTAATTTCATTGCTTTGGCCCAAATTCTCCTTGCCACACGCCCGATTACCGCATATTCGGGATCTATTCCATTGGAAAAGAAGAATGAAAGGTTTGGAGCAAACTGATTAATATCCATTCCCCTACTCACATAATATTCGACATAAGTAAATCCATTGGACAGGGTCAAAGCCAATTGCGTAATTGGATTCGCTCCGGCCTCAGCGATATGATACCCCGAAATCGACACAGAGTAAAAATTCCGAATACTATTTTCAATAAAATATTGCTGCACATCTCCCATCAATCGAAGTGAGAATTCTGTAGAAAAAATACAGGTATTTTGAGCTTGATCTTCTTTGAGAATATCCGCTTGAACAGTTCCTCTAACTTTGGCAACCGTATCTATTTTTATTTTTTGATAAACCGCTTCAGGTAAAACCTGATCTCCTGTGACACCTAAAAGCATCAATCCAAGCCCATTATTTCCTGCTGGAATCTCAGCATTGTAGGTAGGTCTTTCAGTTCCTTTTGCGGCATAGATGGCGGCAATCTTTTGATTAACCTCATCTTCTAGCCCATTTGCTTTAATGTAAACTTCACATTGCTGGTCGATCGCTGCATTCATGAAAAACGCCGTCATCGTAGCTGCCGGACCATTAATCGTCATAGACACTGAGGTCATTGGATCTACTAGATTAAATCCTGAATACAGTTTTTTTGCATCATCCAAGCAACAAACATTGACTCCTGAATTCCCAATTTTACCATAGATATCTGGCCGGTAATCAGGATCTTCCCCATAAAGTGTCACCGAATCAAAAGCAGTAGACAGCCTCTTTGCAGCCATATCTTTTGAGACATAATGAAAACGTTTATTGGTTCGTTCAGGTCCGCCTTCTCCCGCAAACATTCGTGTTGGGTCCTCTCCTTCTCGCTTGAAAGGGAAAACGCCTGCAGTAAACGGGAATTTGCCGGGAACATTCTCACGAAGTCCCCATTTCAATAGATCTCCCCAAGCTTCATACTTTGGAAGTGAAATCTTTGAAATTCTAGTGTCTGAAAGAGATTTGGCATAAGTCTGTATTTTAATTTCTTTATCCCGAACCTTGAAAACATAGAAATCATTTTGATAACGCTGAACTTCTTCCCCCCATTCTTCCAGCCATTTCTTATTTTTTGGGTCAAAATCAAGTTCGACCTGCGCATAGACTTCTTTCAACTCCTTAATCAATCGATCCTTATCATCTACATTTAAGCTCTCGATAGCCTCAATTGATTTGTTGATGCTGAATAGTTGTTGAGCAATATTTTTTTGGGATTCTACCCAAGCATCGTAATTACGATTTACCTCGGCTATCTCAGAAAGATATCGTGTTCTGGCTGGAGGGATAATGTAGATTTTTTCAGATGATCCAGCAGTCAATTCAAATGAACTTTCCCAGCCAGAATGCTTTTCACTTATTTTACCGATGAGGGCTCGATAAAGTTGATTCATTCCCGGGTCATTGAATTGCGAAGCAATTGTTCCAAAAACTGGAATTTGCTCGTCAGTGATATCCCAAAGGTTATGATTTCGCTTGTATTGTTTTTTCACATCGCGGATCGCATCCAATGCACCCCGTTTATCGAATTTGTTTAGCGCAATCACATCCGCAAAATCCAACATGTCAATTTTTTCAAGTTGGGAAGCAGCCCCATATTCTGGTGTCATCACATAAAGTGAAAGGTCAGAATGCTCGATAATCTCAGTGTCTGACTGTCCAATACCAGAAGTCTCCAAGATCACCATGTCAAAACCAGCCGCTTTGACCGTATCCACTGCATCTTGAACATATTTTGAAAGGGCAAGATTGGATTGTCTCGTAGCCAAAGACCTCATAAAAACTCGTGGATGATGAATTGCATTCATTCGAATCCGGTCCCCTAGCAATGCCCCACCAGTTTTTCGCTTAGAAGGATCAACTGAGATTATTGCCAAAGTTTTGTCTTCAAAATCCATCACAAAGCGACGAACCAACTCATCTACGAGTGAGGATTTTCCAGCCCCTCCAGTTCCCGTTATTCCTAAAACCGGAATAGTAGAGTTCTTACTTTGATTTCGAACTTTATCCAATAGCGATTTTGAATTTTCAGGAAAATTCTCAAATGCTGAAATCGCCCTCCCTACATGTTCCTTATTTTTTTTGTCTAGTATAAAGCCTTCAGGCAGTTCATCCCCTATTGCAAAATCGCATTGGCTGACCAAGTCATTGATCATACCCTGGAGACCCAAGGCTCTCCCATCATCTGGAGCATATATTCGGTTGATTCCATAAGCATGCAGTTCCTTTATTTCTTCGGGAAGAATTGTGCCTCCGCCTCCGCCAAAAATCTTGACATGTCCAGCTCCTTTTTCACGAAGTAAATCATACATGTATTTGAAAAATTCAACATGTCCACCTTGATAAGAAGTAATCGCAATGGCTTGCACATCTTCTTGAATAGCACAATCGACGATTTCTTGAACAGATCGATTATGCCCTAAATGAATCACCTCACAGCCTGTAGACTGAATGATCCTTCGCATGATATTGATCGCTGCGTCATGTCCATCAAAAAGTGAAGCCGCAGTGACTATCCGGATATGGTTTTTTGGCTTATAAATCTCTTGGGTAGTTGTCATTGATTTGGGTTAATCTAAATTGGTTTGAAATTTCATTTTCACTTAGAAATTTCATTTTCAAATTACTAGGCGAATATACGGAATTCGTGTTTGACCTCCTTTAGTTTACATGGATATAACAAAATAATATTTGGTAGATTCATGTAAAATTTTCTCGGGAAATGATTTTTATCAGACCTGAAATAAAAGTCTCAGAATACCTTTGACTCTCTAGATACCACAAAAATGATCAATTACTCCTCTCCAAGCCATGCGGTTTCATTAGTTCAAAGCAACCAACGAGTTTTCATTCACGGCTCAGCGGCCACTCCCACCCTTCTGCTGAAAGCGCTCGCTGAAAGAAAAGATGAGCTTCGAAATGTCGAATTAGTGTCAATCACTACTATGGGCGAAATGCCACTCGTCAATGAAGAATGTCGTGGAAGCTTTTTTATGAATTCGTTATTTGTTTCTGAAAATATCCGGAAAGCCGTAAACACTGAAATGGGTGGATATGTCCCCATCTTTCTTAGTGAAATAGGCTACCTATTTCGTAGCAAAATTTTAGAGTTAGATGTGGCAATTATCCAAGTCTCTCCGCCTGATGCTCATGGGTATTGCTCTCTTGGGGTTTCAGTGGATATTGCAAAACCGGCTGTTGAATCTGCCAGAATTATTATTGCACAGGTAAATAAACAAATGCCCCGAACTCATGGAGATGGTCACATTCATTTTTCTCGTTTTGACGCTGCCATAGCGGTCGACGAACCACTTCATGAAGTAGATTACAGTGCAAAAATCTCCCCTAAAGAAATTCAAATTGGAAAAAATATTGCGAGTCTAATTGAAGATCGATCAACTCTTCAAATGGGAATTGGAGCAATTCCGGATTCAGTACTTGACTCGTTGACGCATCATAAAGATTTGGGAATTCATACCGAAATGTTTTCAAATGGGATTTTGGACTTATTGAAATCTGGTGCCATAACCAACTCTTATAAAAAGAAGCATCCGGGCAAAATCGTTTCATCCTTTGCCATTGGTTCAGCAAAACTCTATGAAGAAATAAATGATAATCC
>JAHEBE010000264.1 GCA_024642365.1 Algoriphagus sp. | reverse complement strand
TGAAAAAGGTGCAGGCTACCTGGGCCGAAATGTCAGATGGAAGTCCCATGGCCTATTCCTTTTTGGATGGAGACCTTGCGGAATTATACCAAAATGAGCGCGTGTCCGGACAAATTCTAGGCGTGTTTTCAATTTTAGCGATAATTATCGCCTGTATTGGATTGTTTGGTTTAGCGGCCTATACCGCTTTTCTAAGAACCAAAGAGATCGGTGTTCGCAAGGTGTTGGGTGCTTCGGTAGGAAGTATTGTGATATTGCTTTCTTTGAATTTTGCAAAATTGGTTGGGATTGCATTTTTGTTTGCCATCCCTGTAGCCTGGCTGATGATGGATAATTGGTTGGATTCATTTGCCTTCAAAATCGACTTAGGGATCTGGGTTTTTGTCATTGCGGGAGCAATCACATTAGCCATTGCTTTGCTGACGGTCAGTTATCAGGCAATAGCTGCTGCAATAGTAAACCCGGTAAAGAGTTTGAAAAGCGAGTAATAGGATTTTTGATTTCCATCACCTCGGTCTGTGTCCCACAGATCACGGTTGTTGAACAATGACCACGGTTCCGGAGAACCCCTAATTCCTATTCCAATACACCTTCAAATTTCCACTTGCACGACCCGCTGCGATAATGTCAAGCTTCCCATCTCCATTCAGATCGGCTGCTGTAAGGCTTTCTGTTGCCATGCCATTCTGATCGATCCAATGGTTATCGAAAGAAGTGTATGAGTCGTCTTGAGGATTATATAATTTAATCCCGTATTCACCGGATGCATTTGGAATTCTCCAACCTGCGACGATTTGGATAGTCCCATTTCCAAGAAAATCACCTGTTACAATCCCATGACCTTCTTTTAGACCTTCGTCTAAAAGCATTCTTCGTGGAAGGTCGGTTTCTGCTTCTCCTTCGTTTCCTAGATATAGGGTCACTTGATTACCATGCATAGGTTCGATTCCTGCGAGGAGCATTCCATAGTCAGAAAAATCAGCTAAACTCAATTCTCCAACTGATTGATTGGCAATTACAGATTCCTTATTGAGCGTAGCAGACCAGGCTCCATTTTGATGAGAAAAGCTTTTGACGCCCTCTTTTCCAGCAATGAAAATGCTTTCTCCATTACCAATTCCCACAGGCCTTGCGGTCATATTATGAGTCAAATGCATGGATTCATCAATGAGTTGAGTTTTCCAATTGGACCTAGGATCTTTAGGGAATTCATACCCGATCACTTTCACGCCTGCTCCTTCACCGCCTTTATTTCCCCGCCCGTGAAGCGGTAATACAACTAATTGAAAATCGGATTCTCCTGTTTTCACCCAGTACATCCGATGGACGGTTGGTTCATGTGGGAGCTTGACAGGAGTCCAAAGTTGAGTTGGGTCTTCGGGACGAATAAGGTAATGAATGCTACCTGAGCTAGTCTCATCACCTGTCTCGCCAGGATTCCATTGGGCTCCTACTGCTATTTCTACTTTTCCATCTCCATCCAAATCACGAGCAGCAATGCAGACATTGTCACGGTCGGTTAGGTTTTCTGCCAAAATAAATCGCTTCCAATCCCCATTCCTGTACCAAACGAATTGTTTTTGATCTGCCAAGATCAAATCAGGTTTTCCATCTCCATCCACATCTCCAACTACTACTCCATAGCCTATAGATACATTGGCGTCAATGGTTTGAGCTTCAAAGTTGGGTGTTTCAAGCAGTGAGCATAATAGAGAAAGGAGCGTCAGGATCAGCAGGTTCATGGGTTAAAAAGGATAGCGTTTTCTAATTTAGAAAATCAAATGGGTTTCTTACACAAAGGGATTTCTGAATTTTTCCAGTATCCCAGTTGACACATGCAACCTATGGCTGCTAAAGTGCATCTATTTTTTGAGGGGTATGAAAATTTTAATCCTATCCTACCGTCCGCTCACGGTCAAAAAGTTAGCTGATCGGACAGCGTTCGAATAGAAATCATCAATTTATGTCAGCTGGGAGCTGTTTTGGCCTTGGCACAATCTCTGAAATTAATATTATCACTATAAAACAACCAACATCATGAAACTCGCAAAAATCACATCACTTATTGTCTTACTTTTTTTAGTAGGCTTTGCTGCAAACGCACAAACTGAAACCAGAACTCCTGGCTCGTTTACTCAGATCGAATCTGGAGGAAGCTGGAATGTACACGTTAAGCTTGGAAATAAGGATGAAGTCCGCCTCGAATCCCGAGGATTTGATTTGGAAAAAGTAATCACCGAAGTCACCGAAGGTAAGTTGAAAATCAAACTCGAGAAGGGAAGTTATAGAAATGTCAATATTGAGGTATTTGTAACTGTTCGTGAGTTGGAATCTATCGGTGGAAGCGGATCAGGAAATATTTTTGTAGAGTCGGATCTCTCACCTTCTAATTTTAGCATCGGCAATTCTGGGTCGGGAAATATAGAATTTCAATCACTTAAAACAGGGAAACTAAGTGTAGGAATGAGCGGCTCCGGAAAAGTAACCATCAAAGGGGGAAGTGCTGATTCTGCAAATATTGGCCAGTCTGGTTCGGGTGATTTCAATGCAATGGAGCTAATGGCTGGAGATGTCAAGGTAGGCAAGTCAGGTTCTGGCTCTACTTACATAGGAGTAAATGGATCGCTGACTGTAGGAGCTTCCGGCTCTGGAAATGTCTATATCAAAGGAAACCCGAGTAGCGAAAAAATCTCTACTTCTGGGTCGACTAAGGTTATTAAAAGGTAAAATCAATTGCTGGATGACCGATCCTTGATGTCTGAGAGTGGATTTCGGATCTTTTGTGATTGGTCTCTGACATTTTAAACCTTACTAATTTTCAAATTTTTCAATTGATTGAATCATGCTTAAAAACTACTTCAAAATCCTCATAAGAAACACCAAGAAAAATCCTTTATACATGTTCATCAATGTATTTGGATTGGCCGTTGGAATGGCTGTAAGTATTTTGATTTTTCTTTTTGTCCAGCATGAACTGAGCTATGACACCTTCCATGCGAATTCGGATCGTATCGTCCGAGTTTCCAGAGCATGGTTTAATCCAGATGGAGAAGTGAGTTTGCATTTGGGACATACTGCTCCTCCTTTTGCCCCATTGATCAAATCTGATTATCCTGATGAAGTTGCCTATTCCGCTCGAATGATGGAAATGGATCCATTGGTAATGCGCGGGGACGCTAAATTTATTGAGGATCATTTTACATTTGCCGACCCTGAAATATTGGATATTTTTTCAATTGAAATTTTAGAAGGTAATGGGAAAAATGCCCTTGAGCAGGCAAATGGCGTACTGATTTCTGAAAGCTCTGCCAAAAAATACTTTGGAGATGAGCCAGTGATGGGCCAAGAATTGCAACTGGGTATTGCAGGCTCTGAGTTTACTGTTCAAGTTCAAGGGGTTTTTAAAGATTTTCCAGACAACTCTCATTTTCATCCGAGCTTTTTTGCTTCGATGACTCCTGTTGTGATGTTTTTTGGAGGTCAAGAGGCTTTTATGAGCAATTTTGGTGGAAATAGCTTTTCTACCTATTTACTTTTGGAGGAAGGGGTAGATCGCCAGGCTTTTGAGGATAAGCTGCCAACACTAATTGATCGTCACATGGGTCAAACTCGAGCTGGTACACCGATGTCTGATGGCACAAAACTCTTTCTTTGGCCTTTAAAAGATATTCATCTCTATTCTAATTTGGATACCGAGATCGAAGCCAATGGGGATATTGCCTATGTATATATTTACCTAGCTGTTGCCTTATTTATTCTTTTGATCGCCTGTATCAACTTTATGAATTTATCTACTGCCAGATCTTCTTTGAGATCTATGGAAGTTGGACTCCGAAAGGTGATGGGTGCTGATAAAAGTAATTTGATCCGTCAGTTTATGGGCGAATCCTTCATGCTGACTACGATCTCGATGTTAATCGCATTGATTCTTGTGAATTTCTTCCTTCCGGTATTTTCAAATTTTACAGAAAAACAGCTTAGCCTGAATTTCTTCCAGCATCCTGAGTTCCTGTTGGCAGTGGTTGGTTTAATTCTGGTTGTTGGGCTGGTTTCAGGAAGCTATCCGGCCTTGTTTTTATCCGGTTTTCAGCCAGGGAAAGTCTTGAAAGGTGCATTTAAAGCTGGAAAAGGACATGAGAAATTCCGATCCTTCTTGGTTGTAGGGCAGTTTGCGGTTTCAGTAATCTTAATTGTAGCTGTGCTAGTGGTAGTCAATCAACTGGATTTTATGCAAAGCAAAGACCTTGGATTCGAAAAGGAGGATATTGTTCTTTTGCCTTCCGGTCCTTTGATTGATGGGAATTATAAAATTGTAAAAGATCGGCTAGAAAATTATCCGGGAATCCAATCGGTTACCGTATCGAGTCGTGCGCCTTCTGGAAGGTTATTGGATAATCAAGGAACTTCTGTGGAAGTTGATGGAAAGTTGACGCAGTTGGAAATACGAATTGCGGACATAG
>JAHEBE010000263.1 GCA_024642365.1 Algoriphagus sp. | reverse complement strand
CAGGTTTTGGCAAATGATCCAACTTTATCTCTTCCTGAAAATGCTCCGATCCTCAGACAAATCCGTCAGCAAAAGAAGCATGCTGTCAATTGGAGTCGAATAAGTTAAAGTAGCGGGAGTTTCTATTTTTTTTCTTTGGTGAATAAACTTCCGATTCTTCTAAAAATTTGTTTTTCCTTTTCCCAGAAAAACTTGAACTGACCAAAAATAAAGCCATAGACCAATAGAAAGATTTGGTACAGCGGAAGCACTAAGAGAAGGTAAAGAACTGTGTTGATCACTCCCCCTTTCTCCACCCCAAAGAAATCCAAAATAGGATTCTTAATGAAAAGAATAGTAAATCCGGTACAGGCAAAAACTATCAAGACAATTACAACCTGGAAAAGACTATCAAGCTTCCATTTGGTTTGTAATCGCTGAAGAAATCCCGGCCGAGGGCTATCTTTTTTCATGCCACAAAAGTAATAGGAATCCTTTTTAATAAAAGCGCCGGATGATAATCCGGCGCTTCAATTCTAAGACTCAATCTTATTCCATCTTTCGGGAAATTAATTCTCCCAGGTAAAAACGCCTTCATTCAAACTTTGAAGAGCTGCTTTTTTATAATTAGAATCCAACAATACGGAAACGTTGTGACGACTTCCTCCATAGGAAACCATTCGCACAGGATAGGGTAATAAGGCGTCCATCACTGATTTTAAAACTCCTTTCGTTTCTGAAACCATGTTTCCTACGATGCAAATGATCGTTTGATTTTGATCCACTTCCACGGTACCAAATTGATTCAACTCTTCCAGAATTTGAGTCAAATGACTCAAATCATCAATGGTCACCGACACGGCGACTTCGGAAGTCGTAATCATGTCAATCGGAGTTTTATACTTTTCAAAAATCTCGAAAACTTTTCTCAAAAAGCCATATGCCAAGAGCATTCGGCTAGACTTGATTTTGATCGCAGTAATCCCGTCCTTGGCCGCAATAGCTTTTACCCCAACTGCTTCTACTTTTTCCTTGATCAGAGTACCCAATGCTTCTGGCTGCATGGTATTGAGTAGTTTTACCGGCACATTAAATTGTTGCGCTGGCCAAATGGAAGCTGGGTGGAGAATTTTTGCACCGAAATAGGCAAGCTCTGCAGCTTCATCAAAGGACATTTCAGCGATTGGACGAGTCCGGTCTACTACTCGAGGATCATTGTTGTGCATGCCATCGATGTCTGTCCAGATCTCGCAGGCTGAGGCTTGAATAGCAGCTGCTACCAAAGAGGCGGTATAATCCGAACCACCTCGCTTCAGGTTGTCAACTTCATTTCTGTGATTTTTGCAGATGTATCCTTGAGTTACAAAGATTTTTTCTCCTGGGTAATTCGATAAAAGGGCAGTCAGTTTTTCAGAGATTTTGCCTAATTCCGGCTCGGAATTTTCATCAATGCTCATAAAGTCTAATGCCGGTAAGAACACGGAAGAAATTTCTAATTCTTCAAGGAGCGTATGAAACAATTTGGTAGAGAGCAATTCGCCCTGCGCAAGAATATCCCGGTTGATTGCCTCATTGAAAGAGATTTTTAGGAGAATATTCAAAAACTCAAAATGTTCCTGGATAATAGCTGCAGCTTTTTCTCGTGCAGATTCTGTTTTCAAAAGTGCTGGAAAAAAGCTCAAGTAATGCGCATGCAATTCCTCGATTCTAGCTTTGGCTAGTTCACGATCTGCAGCTGCTAAGGCCTCTCCAATTCCGACAAGTGCATTCGTAGTGCCCGAAAGCGCGGATAAAACGACAATTTTTGGTTCATCTCCTTGGCTGATCAAGTCCTTGACTTGATGCATTCGTTCCGGGCGACCGACTGAGGTCCCTCCGAATTTCATGATTTTCATATAATAGGTATTGAGGTTTGATCGATTTTTCTACTTAAAAGCCAAGCATTTTAATGGCAGTAATGGCTGCTTCGTCGCCTTTATTCCCGTGTTTTCCTCCTGCTCGGTCTAGCGCTTGTTGCTGTGTATTTGGAGTCAATACTCCAAATATCACCGGCTTGTTATATTTCAAACTGACATTAGTAATACCATGTGCTACTGCATCACAGATAAAATCAAAATGCTTGGTTTCTCCTTGGATTACACATCCTAAGCAGATCACTGCATCGATTGCCGATTCCTGGGCGAGCCACTGTGCTGCTAGAGAAAGCTCAAATGAACCGGGTACATTTTTACGGATGATGTTTTCTTTTTTCGCTCCATGCTCAATCAATGTTTGATACGCGCCGGAATACAAAGCTTCAGTAACTCCTTCATTCCATTCCGATACGATGATGCCGAAGGTTTTGCTGCTGATGTCTTGGATATTTTTGGAGGAATGATCGCTAAGACTTTTTAATGATGTAGCCATTGAATGTAGGTTTGATGTTTGTTGTTAGATTTTTGAATTCCAAAAAAGGGGAATGGTATAAAACAAAAAAAGAGTAAGACCTCAAGGCCTTACTCTTCTAGAATGCATTGCAATCAAAGCATTACTTAGAGGCAAGACCTTCTAAGCGAGCTTTGTGTTTTCGTGCGCCAGCATATTCATATGATTCGAAATATTCTTCTTCAATAGTGGTGTAAGTAGCAATTGCCTCCGCAATCTTTCCTGACTCCTCATAGGCTACCGCAAGCTTGTAAAGATATTTCGGAGTGAAATACTTATTTGCATTGGTTTCTGCTGCTTTCTTATAGTTAGAAATAGCATCATCAATATTACCCAATTCCATATTGGCATCTCCGACAAGGGAATAAGCCTTAGACTGAACTAGGTAATCATCTGCTGAAAATTGCTCCAAATGATTTAAAGCCTCTTCATACTTTCGCTCAGAAAGGTAGATCGAGCCTACATAGAAGTTTGCTAGGTTGGCAGCATCTGTTCGTGGATAGTCCTCGATGATAGACAAGAAACCTGGATTGATCCCATCACCATCCAAAGCTAACTGAACGCTGTCCTGCTCATAGAAATAGACCGCCTGGAACATTTCTTTTTGTGCAGTTTCATTTTGATTTTGTGTGTTGATTTGGAAAAACAAAATGCCTCCAATCAATACCACTGCAGCGGCTAATACGCCCGCGAATACTTTACTATTCTGCTTTAAAAAAGCCTCACCTTTTTCCAATCTTGAAGCGATTACCTCAGGATTATCAATAAGTTCTGTTTGATCGTGCGCTTTTTTAGTCTCTTTCTTTGCCATGTTACTCGATTTTCAGCCGCAAATATACGGTTTTTATATTTTAACCAAAGGGAAATACAAAAGCCATGAATTTGAATTTCAATTCATGGCTTAAGGATTTGATAACGATTGGTTTACTCCATTACAAAAGGGTAATCTTCCTGCACATAGACATCTTTAAAGGCATCCATTCCGTCAGGCCAAGGGGATTCTTCAGCAAATTTCACTGCATTGTTCACCTGAGTTTTCACTTTGGCAATCACCGCTTCGATTTCAGCTTCAGTTAATATTTTATTATCACGGATGGTTCCGAGTACTTGCTCGATTGGGTCACGCTGCTTGTATTCTTCTACCTCTTCTTTTGTTCGGTATTTTTGAGGATCTGACATGGAGTGCCCTTTGTATCGATAGGTCCGCATTTCCAAAAGTGTAGGTCCATCTCCTCTTCGAGCTCGATCCGCTGCCTCTGAAACTGCCTCATGTACAGCCTCGACATTCATTCCATCTACTGCAAAGGATGGCATATCGTAAGATTCACCAAGGGTCGAAAGGTCATCCACATTGGAAGAACGCTTCACAGCTGTTCCCATTGCGTAGCCATTATTTTCGATCACAAAGATGATAGGGGTTTTGTAAAGCATGGCCAAGTTGAGCGCTTCGTGAAAAGCTCCTTGACGCACTGCACCATCACCCATGTAGCAAATTGCTAGATTTTTCGTGCCTTTGTATTTTTCAGCAAAGCCGATTCCAAGTCCCATAGGCACTTGAGCACCTACGATTCCATGACCGCCCATGAAGTTTCTTTCTTTGTCAAATATGTGCATGGAGCCACCTTTTCCTTTGGTAGTTCCGGTAGCTTTTCCAAAAAGTTCGGCCATCACTGCTCCTGGATCAGAACCCAATCCCAGTGGATGCGCATGACATCTGTATGCTGTGATCCACTTATCATCTTTGGTCAATGCCGAAATTGCACCTGAAGCGCAAGCCTCTTGTCCAATGTATAAATGACAGAATCCTCTGATTTTTTGCTGCCCATAAAGCTGTCCTGCCTTTTCTTCGAATCGCCTCATTAAAAGCATGCTTTCGTACCAATACGAATAAGTTTCTTTCGAATAGTTAACCTTAGACTTGGTCGCTGCAGTTTTCTTTGCCATATCTTAAAATCAAAATGTGCTATTTTTAGATTTCAAATATAAGCAACCATCCCTAAAAATCAGGCTACCGCCAAAATAATTACCCTAATCCATGTATCTGAAGTCGCTTGATCT
>JAHEBE010000262.1 GCA_024642365.1 Algoriphagus sp. | reverse complement strand
TCTTGATTGATGAAAAGGTTACAGGGCTTTCGAATGACAGGTTAAGGATTATTTTAATGAAGAAGGGAATTGAAACCAGATTTTTATGGAAACCTCTCCACCTTCAACCTGTCTTTAAGGACTTCCCTTTTTACGGCGGGAATCAAGCAGGTAAAATGTTTAAAAATGGGCTATGTTTACCAAGTTCAGTTAGTCTTACACACACTGATTTGGAAAAAATTTCAGAAATTATAGCGCAAGAATTAATTAAAACTTATTAATCTGTGTTTTACAGAAATTGGACTAAAAGAGGCTTAGATGTAGTATTGTCAGTCATTATGCTACTTTTGTTGTCACCTATATTTCTAATTTTACTTATCTCGTTAACAATTTACCACAGAGGAAATCCTTTCTTTTTTCAAAAAAGACCAGGCAAAGACCATGTTTCATTTTTTATTCTAAAATTTAAAACAATGGATGACCAAACAAACGGGTATGGCCATCTTTTAAGTGATGCTGATCGACTCTCAAATTTTGGAAAGTTTATAAGAAATACTTCCTTAGACGAAATTCCTCAATTAATTAATGTAATAAAAGGGGACATGAGTTTAGTCGGTCCAAGACCATTGTTGGAAGAGTATTTAGAATTATATAACCAAGATCAATTAAGGAGGCACGATGTCCGGCCAGGAGTGACTGGGTGGGCTCAAATAAATGGAAGAAATGCAATTTCTTGGGAGAAGAAATTTGAATATGATCTTTGGTATGTAAATAATTTAAACTTTTTAATTGATTTTAAAATTCTTCTTGTCACCTTATATAATGTAGTTAGGGGTAAAGGAGTTTCCCAAAAAGGTCATGTTAGTATGGGGAGATTTAAAGGTGAATCAATCGCTTAATCGCAAATTTCTTGGTCAAGAAATTTATTTTTTAATGGGCTAAAAAAGCATTACCTTAATTATTATTATGAAAAACAGGATATTTTTTTGAATTAATGTGAAAAAATAATCTATTTTGCATAATATTTTATAAAAGTACCTAGTAAAAATTACCTTCAACTATTTGAATAAATTTCTACGATGAATTTTTTAACTCGGCTTAAAATCCTCCCTAGATGGATAATTGCCTCACTTGATTCTTTAATTCTTTTTTACTGCGCCCTATTTGGGTATTTAGTAAGATTCAATTTCGATTTTTCTCTTTTTGAGCAAACTGATGCTATTGTGGGCAGTTTCACATTTATGGTTGGTGGTTTGTTAGTAATGCAAAATACCAGAAGCTATGAAGGAATTGTGAGACATACCGGTTTTAGGGATGGTTCTAATATCTTTAAAACGGTTGTTATAAATTTTATTTTATTCCTATTCCTAAATTTCTTTCATGGTAATTTTTTAAATGATCGGTTTTTATTGCCCACATCAGTATTGATTATTGCAAGTTTATCAGCGCTCTTCATGTTAATCTTTTATAGATTATTGGTGAAAGAATTGTTTGTATACTTGAAAAATGGATTCCTAGTTAAAGACCTTAAAAACGGTGTAATTTTTGGAGCTGGAGAAGCGGGAATTATTGCTCAAGAGGCAATCAAAAGAGACAGTAAAAGTATTTTTAACACAGTTGCATTTTTAGATGATGACCCGAAGAAGGAGGGTAAAAACATAGACGGAAAGCGAATTTTCAAAGGGTTAAATGATCTTGAGAATTTGGTTAAGGAATTCGGGATAACTGAGTTAATTATTGCTGTTCGAGACTTGTCTGTCGCTAGAAAAAATGAAATTATTGACGAATGTCTTCGTTTAAATATTTCAGTCTCCATTGTGCCTCCTGTAGACCAATGGATTAATGGAGGACTTACAGCAGTTGCAATACGAGAAGTTAAAATTGAGGATTTGTTAAGTAGAGATCCAATTTTATTGGAAAACCCTAGAATTCATGAAGATCTCCAAGATCAAGTTATTTTGGTTACAGGTGCTGCAGGTTCTATTGGCTCGGAGCTATGTAGACAGATCTGTCATTATGATCCAAAACTATTGATCATGTTCGATATTGCTGAATCTGCTTTGTATGATGTGCAGCAAGAATTTAGAGAAAATCACCCTAATTGCCCTATTAAGGTTGTTTTAGGAGATGTAAGAAATAAGAAAAAATTACACGAACTTTTTAAATCCTATAAACCACAAGTTGTTTTTCATGCGGCCGCCTATAAGCATGTGCCAATGATGGAGAATTATCCAGAAGAGGCCATTCATTGTAATGTTTTAGGAACCAAAACCTTGGCAGATATAGCGGTTTTGCATAAGGTGGATAAATTCGTTTTTGTTTCCACAGACAAGGCTGTAAACCCTACAAATGTTATGGGGGCAAGTAAGCGAGCTGCCGAAATGTATGTACAAGCTTTGAATGAATACTTAGAGCGAAATCATAAAAAATATCACACGAAGTTTATTACCACGAGATTTGGAAATGTGTTGGGATCTAATGGTTCTGTTATTCCGCTATTCAAGAAACAAATCATGAATGGAGGTCCCCTAACAGTAACTCATCCAGATATCACAAGGTATTTCATGACCATACCAGAAGCCTGTCAGTTGGTCCTAGAAGCAGGGATCATGGGAGAAGGAGGGGAGATTTACATTTTTGACATGGGCGAGCCTGTGAAGATTCTGGATCTTGCCAAAAAAATGGTTCAACTTTCCGGAAAGAAAATAGATGAGGATATAAAAGTCATATTCACTGGACTTCGAGAAGGAGAAAAGTTGTTCGAGGAATTGTTGAACGATTTTGAAACGGTTAAAATCACACACAATCCAAAAATAAAAATTGCTCAAGTACTCCCTTCATCCTACCATAAAATTGAAGGTCAGATAGATATCTTCCTGGAATTAGTTAATAAAAACTCTGAAAATGAGTTAGTAGGACACTTAAAATCCATCGTTCCAGAATTTATCTCCAACTCTTCGAGATTTGAAGTTCTTGATCGTTTAAATTAAATATAACGCGTTTAAAAATTGATCGCAGATTGAACCATGATTCAATCTGCGATTTTCTGTTTTAAGGATAAATACCTTACCATGAAAAAAGAATTTACACTTCAGCTTCCTCCTGAGGAAGCGTATGATCCAGAACTTTTTAAAAAAAGAGTTCTTAAGCAGGCAGGGCTTTCCTATGATACTCCGGAGGCTTTTGTCAGACAAACCCGAAGATCAATTGACGCAAGAGGTCGAGCAATAAAGGTTAATGTCCAAGCAGAACTTTTCATTAGAGAAAACCCTAAACCACTCCTTGATCATCAACCAAGCTACCAGCAAGTTGGAAAATCAGATCAGCTAATAATTGTGGGAGCTGGACCTGCGGGGCTTTTTGCTGCCCTGCGAGCCATTGAATTGGGCGTTAAACCAATTCTTATAGAACGCGGAAAAGATGTAAGGGCTAGGCGAAGAGATTTAGCCGCTATAAACAAGGCTCATATTGTAAACCCTGAGTCTAATTATTGTTTTGGGGAAGGTGGGGCCGGAACTTATTCGGATGGAAAACTTTACACCCGATCTAAAAAGCGAGGGGATATCCGGAGGATAATGGAAATCCTTGTAGCACATGGCGCAACTGAAGAAATCCTTGTTGATGCTCATCCCCATATTGGAACAAATAAGCTTCCAAAGCTAGTAGCAGACTTGAGACAATCGATCCTAGATCATGGTGGAGAGATTCATTTTGAAACCAAAGTGGTTGATTTTATCCTTGAAAACGATCATATGATTGGAGTCAAGACCCACTTAGGTGATGCTATTAAAGGGAAAGGAGTCATTCTGGCTACAGGTCATTCAGCTCGAGATATCTTTGAATTGCTCCGAGATAAAAAAATCTTGATTGAGGCAAAACCATTTGCACTTGGAGTTCGAATAGAGCACAGTCAGCAGTTGATAGATCAAATTCAATATCATTGTAAAGTGGACCGTGGGCCTTATTTACCAGCATCAGCCTATTCCTTGGTTCAGCAAGCTGATTTTAAAGGGAAACAGCGAGGTGTGTTTAGTTTTTGCATGTGCCCAGGTGGCTTTATCGTACCTGCAGCCACTTCTCCGGGTGAACTAGTAGTGAATGGAATGAGTCCAAGCCGGAGAGATGGCAAATTTGCGAATTCAGGAATTGTTGTGGCTGTAGAATTAGAGGATTTGCCAGAATACCAAAAATTTGGTCCATTAGCGGCAATGCACTTTCAAGCTGAGATTGAGAAAAAAGCATGGATAGCTGGGGGGCAAACCCAAACAGCGCCTGCACAGCGAATGGTAGATTTCATCCATAAAAAAGTAAGTAATTCAGTATTGGAAACCTCCTATCAACCCGGGTTGAAATCTGTAGAAATGCGAGAAGTTTTGCCAGATTTTATTTCCAGCAGATTAGCTTTTGCATTAAAGGCATTTGGTGAGAAAATGAAAGGATATTTAACAAATGATGCCCAATTAATTGGATTGGAAAGCAGAACATCTTC
>JAHEBE010000027.1 GCA_024642365.1 Algoriphagus sp. | reverse complement strand
CAACTGATTGGGAGAAAGCAATTACCTCAAAAACCAAGGCAATAATGCCTGTGCATCTCTATGGGAAAATGGTTGAAATGCCGTCCCTCATGCAAAAGGCAAAATTGAATTCCCTTTTTGTAATAGAGGATGCAGCACAGGCATTTGGTTCAAATCAAAATGGGAAAGCTGCGGGTACATGGGGAGATATAGGGTGCTTAAGTTTTTATCCAACCAAAAATCTCGGTGCTTTAGGAGAAGCTGGGATGTGCTTAACTCAAGATCCTGAACTTGAAAAGCTAATACGTTTACTTCAGAACCATGGCCAGCCACAACGAGATGAGCATATTTTAGTGGGTCGAAATAGTAGAATCGATTCACTTCAAGCTGGCTTTTTAAATGTTTTTTTAGAACAAATTGATGGGTTCCAAAAAACACGTGAACGGCTTGCGGGGAGATACCTTGAAAGTTTGAGTGGTATAACTGATCTTAGTTTGCCATCGGGTATTTTAGACCAAGATCACAATGCGCACCTTTTCGTGGTCCAAACTAAAAAACGAAATGAACTCCAATTTTTTCTGAAGGCAAAGGGGATTGGTACAGCTGTCCATTACCCTAAAATTTTGCCAGATATGCAGATTTTTGATTCAAATGGAAAATTTCCAAATTCAAGAAAGATTGCAAATTCTGGACTATCGCTCCCATTAAATCCTTTTCTTTTGGAATCAGAGCAGGATTATATCATCACTCAATTAGTAGAGTTTTTTAAATAATTATTGAAAAATAATTTTTTGATCAAATCTCAAATAATAAAAAAGCGAGTTTTCAATAGAGATCTTTTTGATGAAAAAACAGGTTTGGTCTTGTTTCAAAAAATGTAACCATTGGAAACAGATTATTTTGGTTATTTTCCCAAATGACTTGGACTAGTGACCCGATTTATGTGAGCGGAATTCTCTGCTTTTTGGTGCTTTTTTCTTCTTGGTTAGCCACTTTCAAAGGCTGGAAAACTATCGGTACTCCAATATTAGTTATTGTAATTACCGCCATAGTGGCCAATTTGGGGATTATTCCTACGGCTACAGCTGGTCATCCCATTTACGATAGTGTATTTATTTACCTCGCTCCAATGGGAATTTTTATTACGCTGTTGGAAGTGGATTTGAAAAGTTTGAAAAAGGCTGGAGGTCCAATTTTGCTAATGTTTATTATCGGGGGAATCGGAACTATGGTAGGTGTCTTAGTTTCGTGGTTTATAGTTCAGCCAGCTACCGAAATTGGCCCCTTGGCGAATGCGCTGGCGGGAATGTTTACAGGAACCTACATTGGAGGGAGTATAAATTTTAATGCCGTGGCACTTCATTATCAAGTGAATGCTCAGCCGGATCTCTATGCAGCGAGCACGGTGGTGGATAATCTAATCGGGACACCTTGGATAGTCATTTCCTTAATTTTGCCAAAGTACCTTCAATCGCTTTTCCCAAGAAAAAAACTTATCAACGAGAATGGAGAAGGTGAAAAAATCAAAAAATCGGAATTGATTTCAATTCCTGGGTTGGCGGCAATCCTTGGATTAGCCTTTTTAGCAATGGCATTCTCAAAATGGCTCGCGATTCAATTTCCCTCAATTCCAGAAGTCATCACACTTACTACATTGGCACTTGTATTGGCTCAAATTCCATTGATCAAAAAACTCCATGGCACTCAAACTCTTGGGTTTTTCATCATTTTAATCTTTCTGGCAACTATTGGGACACTTTGTGATTTAAGCACCTTGGCCAGCTTGGGAACCTTGGCTGGAACACTGATTGGATTTGTAGGTCTTTTAGTCCTGATTCATGGGCTCTTTATTTTTGGAGTTGGGGCATTATTCAAAATAGATTGGGACGTAATTGCAGTTGCCTCACAAGCTAATGTTGGAGGAAATACGACGGCAATTGCAGCTGCGGAAAGTCTGGATCGCCCAGATTTATTGATTCCAGGTGTTTTGGTGGGGAGTTTGGGAAATGCCTTGGGAACTTATGCTGGATTTTTTATTGCAGCCATTCTTTAGGTTCGGTTGATTTTAAAGCCCTTGGAAATGATTTAAAAATTGAGCTAGGTTATCATATTCTTAGCTTTTGAATAAAAAAAACAAAAAAATAGAATCTATGGAAGCAAATATTTTAACTCAAGTTTTTCTCCCGATTTCACTGGCAGTGATCATGTTTGGGATGGGACTTTCCTTGACTCCAGCTGATTTTAAACGAATTTTGGTTTATCCTAAAGCTGTTGCGGTCGGCCTGTTTAGTCAACTTATTTTGCTTCCAATTATCGCATTCGGGCTGTGTAAGCTTTTTAATTTGAGCCCCGAACTTTCTGTGGGGATAATGATTTTGGCAGCTTGTCCAGGAGGTGCTACTTCCAATCTCATCACTCATCTTGGTAATGGTGACACTGCTTTATCAGTAACTCTTACCGCCTTTTCATCGATAATCACGGTTTTTACCATTCCGATTATTGTCAATTTTTCGATTTTGCATTTTATCCCGAATGGTTCGGAACAACAATTAAGCGTGATAGGTACAGTGGTTTCTGTTTTGGTCATTACGATCATCCCTGTTTTTCTCGGGATGCTCCTTCTCCAAAAAATTCCGAAAATCGCTTCAAAATTGGATCAACCATTTCGAAAGGTTTCTGCTTTATTCTTTGTACTAATAGTCTTGGCCGCAATTTTAAAAGAGCGCGCCAATATCGTGGATTACTTCGTTCAGGCAGGCCCAGTGGCCCTTGTGCTAAACATTGGGACACTTGCAATTGGATTTGGATTGGCAAAAGCTTTTGGAATTAATGAAAAGCAAAGCCGAACTATTTCCATTGAAGCTGGAATTCAAAATGGAACACTTGGAATCACCATTGCTGCGACTATTATTGGAAATAGCGTAATGACGATTCCTTCTGTCATCTATGGATTATTAATGTTTGGTACTGCAGCCATTTTGATCTATTGGGGAAATCGGAAAAATGTGGTTTTGGAAAAAGAGTAATGTGCCATTATTGCTTACAAAAGGATTAAATAAAATAAAAATGGTCTGCTTTCTAAGCAGACCATTTTTTTAGTGCAAGACTATTAGGTCAATTATTTTTTTACTCCAGAGAAAGTCCCGGAAGCCATGGTGCCAAGTTTCACCTTGCCACTCATTTTATTCCCCTCTGCCTTTCCATCGTACTCAATCATGTTGCCCTGAATATCAAATTCGATGTGAAACGTGTCATCATCTTTGATTGAGCCTTTCAAAGCTGATTCACCAAGTTGGCCAGTGTAGGTGCCGGTGATACTTCCGTCGGGAGCTTGCTTAAGCATAAAACTGGGATTGCCACTACCCATATCTGTCTCGACAGTTAGATTCCAGTTTCCCGTTAAGTCTGTTTTTGGAAAAGAAAATGCAAGAGTTACAATTAGTAACGCTATAGCAATCATGGAGAGATGTAAGTTTTTCATAGGAAAGGGTTTAGCTTAATAAGGTATGAAAAATCTAGTTTTTTCAAGAATTCTAGCTTTATCGATTTTTTATTATCTAGGATAAAATGGCCTCTGCTTCGATTTCAACTAAATATTCATCGCCGATCAATTCTGCTTTAACCATGGTATTTGCAGGCTGAATAGTAGCAAATCGTTCTCCATGAGCCCTGGCAATTGCTTCCCAATCCGACATATTTCGGATAAAAATCCGAGTCCGTACCACTTGATCTAATTTACCTCCTAAACTTTGGATGGCTCCTTCTAATTTATCAATAATGAAATGAGTCTGTGCGGCAGGGTCGGCTCCGCCCATTGCCTTTGACCCATGAGTTGCAGTCGTTCCAGAAACCAATATTCGATTATCCTTGCGAACTGCTCTGCTGAATCCTGCAATGTCCTCCCAGACTGTGCCGCTCAAAGCTTTTTGCCTGCCATCACTTCCTAGCTTACTGGGATAGGGTGGAGGGAAACTTTCTACATGATGACTTAAATCTCCAGAAGCGGTCAAAAATGGTGGTTTCCGATATTCATCACCGCAATCACCTGGAATTGGATTAAAGTTTTTAAGAAGGCTCTTGATTTGGCCTTGTTCTTCAGGGCTTAGCTCAAAGGAAAAAAGGGATTCATTGTCTTGAATGTGCTCGCTTTTCCCAAGTCTTGCCCCAATGATTACTCCTGCCACTGCTGGCTGATTTAGAATAAAGCGACTTGCCACATTTGCGATACCCACCTGATGAGTTTTGGCAATTTGGGAAAGTAACTGAAGTAGTTTTTGGAAACTAGCCCAGCCTCCAGCCGTATCGATAAATCGCTTGTATTTCATTTGGGACCAAGTGAGTGTTTCATCCAGCATAGGTTCAGGTTTATCGAGCCATTTTTCAGATAAAAATCCACCAGCCACTGTCCCAAAAGCCAGTAATTTGATGTCGTGTTTTTCGCATACCTGGGTCATTTTTCCTGCTGCCCGCTGATCTAAGAGTGAATAGCAAACTTGATTGCTAACCACTTTAATCCCTGAGTTGGCCACAATTTGAAGATGAGCCGCATCAAAATTGGTAAGTCCCAAATGTTTGATCAAGCCTTCTTCTTTTAATTCCTGAAGCGAATAAAGGCAATCTACCCAAGAAGGATGGGCATAATTCCAAGCATGGAATTGCATCAAGTCGATCTGGTCTGACTGCATTCGAGTTAAAGCCAATTGGACAGCTGCACGAACTTGTGATTTGCTCATTGCGCCAGGATTTGGCACCCATTTGGTGAAAAGTTGGGCCTTTGATTCCCCAAAAGTTTTTCTAAAAACCCCTGAAATTTCTTCTGCAGAACCATAATGATCAGCCATATCGAAAGTGGTAAATCCAGCTTCGGTATAAGCATTCATTGCTTTCGCGGCTTCATTTGGGTCAACTTTGACCCCGGTTCGCTCTAAGTCGGCAATCTGCCATAATCCGGTCAAAGCCTTACAAATAGTTAATCCAGGAGCTAATTCGGTATATTTTGAAATCATATTAGTCAGGTAGTTTTGAAAATCTTTCTTGCGTATTGATTCCTTTTTTTTGAAGTCTATTCCATCGGAATAAAAAGAAAATCGAAGCTCCAGTCATCACAATCAGCCAAACTGGGCTAGAATGAAAATACCAGGCCTCCACTTCGGCGTTTAAATCTTTAATCGTGTGAATAATCAAAAAGCCAGTAAGTGAAATGATCCCCAATGAGGCAATGGTTACTTGAGCAAGGCGTGATTTGAATAAAGTTATTTTTAAAGCTAATTCAGGATTTCGCTTTGGCAAAACAAGTAAAGAAATACAGATCATCAGAAAATTGACCATCATGGAAGTAACCATGATGTCTATACCGAGGAAAAAATCTCCCGCAAAATGACTTCCTAAAATTCCTAAAGTAGCCATGCAGCCGCTTAAAAGAATTGCAAAATGCGGTGTAAAATGCGTTGGATGAATTGAGGAGAACTTACCGGGAAAGATACCATCCTCAGCCCAGGAAAATATCAACCTCGAAACTGATAAAATCATTGCTGGAAGATCATTTAATAAGGCAATCGCTGCTCCAAATAGAATTAATATTCCTAGCCAAGACGGAAGTACGTAGCTCAATAGACCAGCAGCAGTAAGATCTTTTGTTAAAGATTCGACCGCCACAAACTCCCAAGGCACTGCATGATAGACCGCAAAGGAGAATAACATATAAAATAATCCAACTCCGGAAATTGCCAGCCCAATTGCTTTTGGTAAATTTTTAGTCGGGTTTTTAGCTTCTCCTCCCGCCTGGGCAATCGAATCAAACCCAATGAAGCTAGAAAATAATAAGGCTGAAGCAGTAAGGAAAACTGACCAATCAAAATTGCTTTCCAAGACTGGAATTGATTTCCCTTCTTTTTCCAAAAGTGCATTTGCAAAATCGATGTGATCGAAATTCAAGGCTGACACAATGACTAATGCTCCAAGTCCAAACATCAGAACCATGAGGGGGATCAACGTTTTTTCATAAAGTTTGACCCCTCGAATATTTACCCAGACAAAAGCCCAAAGAATACCGAGCGAAACGACTACACGAATCCAACCGACCTCAAGTTGGGCGGCCAATTCTTGCCAACCTAAAGCGAAAAAGAAGTCTCGAAAGAAAGGCACAATTACATAAGCAATCACTCCAATGACTATCGACAAACCAAACCATTGAGAAAAGCTAGCCACAAATCCTAAGTAAGGATTGAGTGATCGACTTGCATACAAATATGATCCACCGGCCCGTGGCATGGCGGTTGCTAAAATGGCATAGGCTAAACCTGCAAAAAGCGCTGGGATCGCTGCAAAAAGAAAGGCTGGAAGCACGTAAGGTCCAATACCTGGGACATTTCGCTGAATCATAAACGGAACCACATAGATGGAGGCGCCGATCATGGAGCAAATTCCAGTGGCTGTAAGGCCAGTGAGGCTAAGTTGTCGTGTAAGGCTGGCTTCGTTTTTCAATAGATTAATACTTTCCGTTAAGATGATCTTTAGGCAATAATTTCCAAAATCATTTTTCAACAAAAGGCTCCACATGGATTAACACATGGCCCAATTCTGGAATTTCCCTTCGGAGATGGTCCTTTAATTCATGAGAAATGTGGTGCCCTTCTTTGACAGAAATCTTTCCATCTACAATGGCGTGCAAATCAACATGGTATTTCATGCCAGCCTTTCGGATAAAGCATTTTTCGGTGTCTAATATCCCATTTACCTGAACTGAAATTTCACGGATTTTTTGAGTTAGATCCTCGTAGACATCCTCATCCATTACTTCGCGAAGTGCGGGCCTGAAAATTTTATAGCAGTTGTAAAGTATGAAAACCACAGCTAGCAATGCTGCATAATCATCCGCTACTTCAAACCCTTTTCCGCCAAACAATGCAATGGAAATACCGATAAAAGCAGCAACTGAGGTGATGGCGTCTGACCGATGATGCCAGGCTTCAGCTTTTAAAGCAGTGCTTTTTAGTTTTTTACTCCGCTTGATTACGATTTGAAATGAAATTTCTTTCCAGATAATAATAACCCCTAGGACAATAAGTGTAAATGGTTTTGGGAGTTCGTGAGGAGTTTGAATGTTGTTGATTGCCTGCCATGCGATTGTAGCAGCTGAAATCACCAGAAAAACTACGACCAAAAAAGTAATCAGTGGTTCGGCTTTGCCATGTCCATAAGGGTGATTTTCATCTGCTGGTCTTTCTGCATAGTTTAAACCGATCAGTACTAAAATTGATGAAAATACATCTACCACTGACTCGATTCCATCTGCTATCAAGGCATAAGAGTTGCCAAATATTCCAGTCAGAAATTTTATTGCAGCCAAAAACAAACTGCTAACCATGCTGAAAATGACGGTTCGTATCGCGAGTGTTTTTCTGGGCATAGTTGAATTCAAATTTTACTTAAATGGACTGTTCGTTACTTTTGAGATTTCCCTAGCCAATACAAACCAGAACCTATCCCAATCAAAACGGCTGTAAGCCAAACCGAGGTCCAACTGACTTGAAGCATCAACCAAAGGCAAGCAAGAATTCCTAAAGCTGGGATCAAGTATCCACCTTTTAAAATAAAATAGCCTTGATCTTTAAATCGCGGCCTTAAAACCGGAATTGCAGCACAAGTCATAATAAACAAAAACAATCGGGAAAGGACAGTCATTGCGGCTAAGAAAGTAAAAGAACCCATCGCAGCCAATGCAAAGGCAGCAACTCCAAAGAAAAAGACAGAGTTTGCAGGTGTTAAGAATTTAGAGTTGACGTTTCCAAACCAAGCTGGAAGTGAATTTTCTAATGCTAGTGCATAGGTAATTCTAGAGGCGGAAAACATGGAACTAATCAAATTTGCTAATACAGAAGTAGCTACTCCAATCATCAAAATAATAGCGCCAGTGTTTCCAAATAAAGCAGATGAAGCGTCCAAAAGTGGGCTATTGCTTGCTGCTAAATCTGGAACTGCAGCCTGTGAAACTAGTTGAATCAGCATATAGATAATTGCCACGATTCCCAAACCAAGAAGCAATCCTAATGGCATATCCCGTTCGGGTCGCTTTGCCTCCCCGGCTGGTACAACCGCCCCCTCAAATCCAACGAAGGCATAAATCAATAATAATGCAGCTGCACCTAAATCTGAGGTAGCAGGAAGAGGAGTATCAAATCGAGGGATCACCTCAGGCCCAATCAAAATAAAACCTCCGAAAATAAGTCCTATTAACACTGAGAATTTGATGATCGTAAATAGGGTCATCGACTTGATAGATTCCGATGAGCCTAGAATATTGATTAGACTAAGAAGTCCACAAGTCAAAGCCAGAGAAATCAATCTTCCAAAACCATCGCTCATGCTTGGGAAAAAATAAGCAATACTATCCGTGAGTAGAACCGTATTTGCGGCAAAAGAAATGAGCCTAGCCAAGTAATATAACCAGCCACCTTGGAAACCTACAAAAGATCCAAAGGCTAATTTTCCGTAACGAATCGGCCCACCTGTTCCACGGAAATAGCTCCCGATTTCAGCAAAGCTTAATATGACTGGTAAAATCAGAAGAGCACAAAATGCATAGATCAAAACGCTGTAATCTCCAGCTAATCTTGCAGCACCAGATGGGAGTCCAAAAATCCCCGCCCCGATCAGCCCATTTACTACTAGCATCCAAACCCCCCATAGACCAAGGTTTCGAGGTAATTTTTCCTGAATTTCTTCTGTTGTAGTTTTTGACACAGTGCGAGGTTTTTTTTCGAATGGGAAGATAGGTCAAAATTTGAAAATGGTGAAAGTGAAATTGATTGCCTGATAGGAGTTTGGAAAAATTAAATAGTCTGTTTGAGCAAGCAGCCTTTGGTTCAATGGTTCAAGAAAATCTAAAACAAATTGATCTTTTGGGATTTAAATGGTAATTAATTTTATTCTGCTATTGTTTTGAAAAGCAGAAAGTTATAACTTGAATAGCATTGTAATCAAATTTTTCTATTGTAAAAATGGGCTTAAACAGATTCCCTTTAAATCCAAAAGACCTAGATACATCAACAAATCAGTTGGTGAATGATCAGGTCTTATGGCAAAGCATAAAAAAAGGGAATCAACTTGCTTTTTCTAGCCTTTACCGGAAATACGTGAATTCGCTTTATAATTATGGAATGCATATTCAAGCCAATCATGAGGATGTGAAAGACACCATTCAGGAACTATTTATAAATATTTGGTCTCGAAGGGAATCTATGGCAGAAGTGATTAAAGTGAAATATTACATTTTCAAGTCATTCAGAAATCTCTATTTCCAACGAATTAACAAAGAGAAGAATTTTACCCAGAAATTTGAGTTTCCCGAATTTGCTGAGTTAAAAGTGGATTCTTACGAACAAGAATTGGTTGATATTCAATCCAAACAAGTTCAATCCACAAGACTTCAATTTGCTATTGGGGAATTAACAAAACGTCAAAAAGAAGCTGTAATTCTTCGGTTTTATAATGAATTGAGCTTTCAGGAAGTTGGAAGTTTGATGGGTATTTCAATTGATTCAGTTCATAATCTCCTTTCAAAATCGATCGCAACATTAAGAGAAAGCATGAAAAATTTCAATTCGATTTTCATGCTAGTAGTCATATTTCAACCCCTCTTTTCCTAATAATTGTTTCCAAATAAAATTTGGTTAAAAAGCTTTTTTTAGTCTAGTAATTATTGATTTTTTAATTTCTTCAAATTCATTTTACCGTAGTTGAGTGATAAATCAAAATTTTTTTAAAAATAATGATGAGTATTTGCTTTTTTCTTGCTCTTATAAAAAGTAAACCCTAACACACTTTCAATGCCGATTAATACAGACTATTCTAAGTTCAATGTAGCTGACTTTGTAGCTGATCCCTTTTTCAGAGATTGGGTTTTGCGTCCAGATTCTGACCATGAGGAATTTTGGCAAGAATGGAGTTTACTACACCCTGAGCAGAATGATGTAATCATGGAGGCTCGCCAAGTTTTGTTTCAAAGTGGCCTTCCTCATTTTCAACTGTCGGAATCTGAAATTTCTTCTCTATGGACTTCAATCAAAGCAGAAATTCACCCCCAAGTTTCAAAGAAGAGAAAACTTAAATTTTGGTATGCAGCTGCCTGTTCTTTGGTTCTTTTTGCAGCTGCTTATGGATTATGGCCTAATAAAGCATCACTGGTTACCTATAAGACTTCATTTGGGGAAACAAAAGAGATAATACTACCTGATCAATCGCGAGTAATCCTTAATTCTAATTCGTTATTGGAATTTGAGGATGATTGGGGTACCAAAGAATATCGGGAAATCTATGTTTCTGGTGAGGCTTTTTTCTCCGTAACACACTTAAAAGATAATCAACCTTTTAAAGTAATTACAGGAAGGGGAGTTGCTGTGGAGGTGTTAGGGACTGAATTTAATGTCTACCACCGAGCTGAAAATACTCAGGTTGTATTGAGTTCCGGAGCCATCACTTTGAGTTTTCCCATGAAAGAGAAGCAGGGTAAGATATTAATGAAGCCAAACGAATTAGTAGAGTTTAAGGCAAGTCAATACAACCGAAAAGAAGTCAATGCTGAAAATTATGTTTCATGGACAAAAAATGTATTGAATCTAGATGAAACCTCACTAGGGGAGATGATCCAAAAAGCGGAGGATAAATATGGTATTCAAATCAAAGTAGCTAATGAAACTCTTTTAGAACAAACTGCCTCAGGATCTATGCCGATCACTGATGCAGATGCTTTTATGAGTCAGGTTTCAAAAATTTTCAATGTAGAAATTACAAAAACAAATAGTCAATATTTCATTAAAGATTAATCATGATTTTAAAAACTAAAACCCAAAACCAAACAAGTTATGAAGAAGCTTTTACTCTACCTGTTCCTAAGCTGCTGGGTACTGCCTTTTGCTAATGCACAATTAGCAGAGCTATACGTACCAGAAAAGCAGCAAAAATCTCTTACTGAGAGAAAACAAGACCCATTAATGCTCAAAGATGCGTTTTCGGATCTTGAGAATACTTTTCAAGTATCAATCGCTTACAAGGATGATTTGGTACAAGCAAAAAAGGTGTCCTTCTCCAAGAAAAACTTCAAAACAGTCGAAGAGGGATTGTCAGAATTACTAAAAGACTCAAATCTGTCTTATGAAAAAGCAGGTGATAAGTTTTATATCATTTTTGAAAAAAAGCCAAAAAGAGGACAAGAGAATGCACCTGAGATGATTTTTTCAGCTTCTCTTCCATCAAATTATTCAGGAAATGTAGTTCCTGTTTTGGCAAAGGGAACTTCTCAAGGGATTGGCTTCAATGCAAAAAGCAGGGCTTTTGACGTAAAAGGCAGAGTGCTTGATGACCAAGGAAATGGATTTCCTGGCGTAAATATTTTAGTCAAAGGAACTTCAAATGGAACAGTCACCAATACAGACGGGAACTATGTGATTTCAGCGACTGACGAAAATTCTGTTTTAGTTTTTTCATTTGTAGGGTATCTCTCCCAAGAAATTCCAATTGCAGGACGATCTGTTATAAACGTGGATTTGAAAGTAGATCAGAGTGATCTTGATGAAATCGTAGTAACAGCATTGGGGATCGAAAAATCATCAAAAAGTCTAGGTTACGCTACTTCAAAAGTAAAATCAGACGAATTAACGATCAACAGAACCCCTAATTTGATGAATGCACTTCAAGGAAAAGTTGCTGGGGTGAATATTTCTTCATTAGGAACTGGACCTGGTGGTACTTCAAAAATCCGTATTCGAGGCCAATCTTCAATCTCTGGCCAAAATAACCCACTTATAGTAGTCAATGGTGTGCCGATAGATAACACCAATTTCGGGACAAACCCTGGAAATAATGCCTCTGATAATTCAATCGGTGTTAGAGGTGGAGGAAATACTTCGGATGGAGGTGATGGACTTTCCAGTATCAACCCAGACGATGTAGAAAGTATGACAATCTTGAAAGGTGCTGCAGCCGCTGCGCTTTATGGATCTCGAGCCAAAGATGGTGTAATCATGGTGACTACTAAATCCAAGGGTGATTCTAAAGGGATTGGAGTGACTTATAATTTGAATTATACGAATGAAGCTCCCCTTGATTTTACAGATTACCAATACGAATATGGACAGGGAGAGCAAGGTGTAAGACCTACGACTGCTAATCCCACCTCAGGGCAATGGTCATTTGGTGAAAAGTTTGCCCCAGGAATGACTCAGGTTTTATTTAACGGAGTCACTGTTCCTTATCAGCCTGTTAGAGGAATCATAAATGACTTTTTTAGAAATGGTCAAAACATGACTAATTCAGTCACACTCTCTTCTACAGGAGACAAAGGGGGATTAAGTTTGAGCTTTTCGGATTTGAATTCTAAAGGAATTGTACCAAACAATACCTATAACAGAAAGACTATTAATATGGGCTTTGGTTATGATTTGAGTCCAAAGCTAAACTTTAGAGGAAATATTAATTATTCGGTAGAGGAAAATAAAAACGCTCCTAACATTGGTCAGCAGGATAATACGATTCCTGTAGCATTATACAACATGGCCAATTCGATGCCACTCAATGTATTGGATGAGAATAAGTATGATGCTCAGGGAAACGAAGCTGTTTACTCTAGGTTCAGAAATAGAACAAATCCATATTTTACGCTTGCTGAGCAATTCCAAACGATCCGGCGAGACCGAATCTTTGGCAACATAGCGGTTAAGTATAATATCCTCCCATGGTTATTTATTCAAGGCCGGGTGGGTCAAGATTATTGGTCAAGGGACCAAGACTATAATAACTTCCCTACTGGTCAAGCATCGAGGGCAGCAGCTCCAGCTGGCTTTGTGAATGGAGTATATACACAGGAGTCTAGAAGATTTAGAGAGATCAACACAGACTTTTTGATCAATGCCTTTAAAGATTTCGGAGACTTTTCTGTAAATGCCAATTTTGGTGGGAATCACATGCAACGAAGATCAGACTTGAATTCAGTCCAAGTAACAGACTTCGTGGTAAGGGGATTATATACTGTTCAAAACGGAAGGGCAAAAGATCCGATTTATGACTTGAATGAGCGAGCCGTTAATTCGCTTTATGGTTCAGCTGAATTCTCCTATAATAAACTCCTTTTTCTAACAGGTACTTTAAGAAATGATTGGTTTTCCACACTTTCAAAGGAGAATCGGAGCATTTTGTATCCATCAGTTTCGGCTAGTTATGTGTTCACTGAGACTACAGGAACAAATAAATGGTTGAACTTTGGGAAGCTTCGAGTGGCTTATGCAGAAGTGGGTAGTGATGCAGATGTGGGGCCTTATTCCAATGTGCTTTTTTACGGAATCAACGCCAATTTATTTGGTGGTCAACCGATAGGAGGGCCAAATGGAACCAACCTTCCAAATCCCAATTTGAGACCAATGCGAATCTCAGAAGTGGAGGCTGGATTTGAGTTGAATATGTTCCAAGGTAGAGTGAATCTTGATGTAGCAGCTTATCGGAAAATAACTACTGATCAGATTGTCAGTGCACAAATTTCTGATGCTTCCGGATTTGTAAATACTTCGATTAATAGTGGACAAAGCAGTAACAAAGGTGTGGAAATGCTTCTCACTATAGTACCTATTGAAACAGACAATTTCTTATGGGAATCTTCATTTAATGGTGCTTACAATGTCACTGAGGTACTAAGTCTCCTTACTGACACTCCTGGGGAGCGAATTACTGTGGGTACTCACGTATTCAATGGAGAACTTCGACAGATTGTAGGCCAAGAAATGGGACAAATCGCAGGGTTTGGATATCGAAGAGATGCTCAGGGAAGGCAAGTTTTTGGAGCCAATGGTATTCCGCTTAGAACTCCTGACTTAGTGAATTTTGGAAGTGCTTTGCCTAATTGGGTCGGTGGGTTTAATAACACGTTCAATTACAAAGGAATCCAATTCTCATTCTTGATTGATTTCAAACTTGGTAATATGATGCTTTCCGGGACTAACTTCAACGCGGTACGACATGGCCTACATAAGATGACCTTGGAGGGCAGAGAAGGTGGAGTAACTGGTGTAGGTGTGAATGAAAAAGGAGAAGTAAATACAGCAGTAGCTCCTGTACAATCCTATTGGGAAGTAGTAAGATCCCAAGCCTTAGTAGAGCCGGTTATTTTTGATGGTGGTTATTGGAAACTTAGGCAAATGACTCTTGGCTATGATTTCACCAAGTTTATGAAACCAAGCTCACCAATAAAAGGAATTAAGCTAAATCTCGTAGCCAACAATGTGTTGATGATCAAAAAATGGGTTGATAACATTGATCCAGAATCTTTTGGATATTCTTCAGATAACTTAGTTGGGATGGAATCAACTGGATTACCGTCGACACGAGGTTTAGGTTTCAATCTTAATGTTAAATTCTAATCTCAGGAATCATGAAAAAGATAATTAATTATATCCTATTGCTTTCCGTGATGCTTTATACAGCTTCTTGTGATGAAGGCTTTGATGAATTAAATACAAATAAAGTTAGTGCTACAGCAATTGATCCAACCTTTCAATTGAATTCAGCAACCCTTGGTTTGTCATTTCCAACCTCTAGTTTGGTCTATGAAATTGGAATTGTTCAACAGATCATATCTCCTAACTCAGGTGTATTGACTGGTGCAAATTATAATCAAGATAATAGGGCTTCTACTCAGGGCAACTGGCAGGCATACTATCGTAATGTTATCAAAAACACGAAAGATGTGATTTCACGAACGAAAGAAGACCCAACTCGTGCTAATTTGTATCATATGGCTCGGATTGTTCAGGCATATGCTTTTATGGTCCTCACTGATACATACGGATCGATTCCTTATTCTCAAGGTGGTGCAGGGTATACAGAGCAGATTTATTTCCCTACCTATGATGCTCAGCAAGCGATCTACACTGATTTGATTAAAGAATTGACAGAGGCCTCAGCTGGACTGAATACCTCTGGGAAAGTAGAAACAGCTGATATTCTTTATAGTGGGAATATCGTAAAATGGAAGGCTTTTGGAAACTCACTTTTGCTTCGCGCTGGGATGAGGTTAAGCAAAATTGATCCTGCCACTGCGGCTCAGACTGTCGCTAAAGCATTTCAGGGAGGTGTAATTATTTCAAATAGTGACAATGCGGTGATTAAGCATGATGCGAACTATGCAAATCCTATTGGCAACTTATTGAATGCAACTGAAGCAGCTAACTTTTACATGACTGCTCCATTTGTAAACCATCTTCGAACCACAAAAGATCCTCGTTTATCAGCGATTGCAGTAACCTATGTGGGGGCCAAATCGGGACCGGAACAAACTGTTGCCAATCAAACTTATGATGCAGCTGTCCACAAAGGTATGCCAATGGGGAATGATAATGCTGGGGCAGTGGCAGCGGCTAAAGCAGCTGGCTTGGCTAGCTTTTACGAATTTGCTCAAGTGGACCGGAGAAGAGTAGCGAAGATTCAAGCGCCAGCATTTCTAGTGACAGCTTCTCAAACCTTATTGCTTTTGGCTGAGGCAAGAGAGCGAGGCTGGATTAGCTCAGGAACTGCTGCTGAATATTATAACTCTGGTGTGAAAGCTCATATGGATCAATTGACATCCATTGATCCTACAATTGTTATAACTCCGGCTGCCATTACCACTTTCTTAGCTGATAATCCCTACGTAGGAGCTACTGGTTTAAATCAAATCAATACCCAATACTGGGTTTCATCACTAATGAATGGTCCGGAGGCTTTTGCTAATTTTAGAAGAAGTGGTTTCCCGTCCTTAACTCCAAATCCTTTCCCTGGAAGAGAGGTGCCGTTTATTTATAGACTTACTTATCCTAATTCTGAGATATCAGTCAATTCGGCAAATGTCAATGCGGCAATTTCTGCCCAAGGTGCAGATAACTTGGCCACTAAGGTTTGGTGGGATAAATAAAAATAGGCGCAGGCTCAACTATTGGGCCTGCGTTTTTCTTTCAATTTAAGCTTAAACACTTATGAGGAATTCTATACTGATTTTCCTAATGGTTATTTTTTGTTTTGCAGACCTGTTTGCTCAGCAAATAACAAAAGATGAATTAATCTTTCTCACTAGAGAATGGAAGGGTGAACGTTTTGAAGACGGAAGGCCAAAGGTTTCAGATGAACTACTTAATCGAATGCGACTGGTTACTCATGATGAGGCTTGGGCAGTCATGAAAAATGAAGGCTATTTTTATCAATATGCTGATGGCTGGCAAATTTTGAATCCAGATAGTATTTTGATTGGGAGAGCCTTGACTGCTACGTTTATGCCAGGTCGACCAGACGTCCATAATGCAATTGATGAACGTGGGAAGGCCCAAGGAAAAAAAGGGCAAAACTCATGGCCCGTCGATTTACTCCAAAAAAGAGATGTCTATGTGGCGGATCAATTTGGGATTCAAATCAATGGACCTACCATTGGAGATAATGTGGGAAATGCGATTTATGCCAAATCGGGAAATGGAATAGTTTACGATGGAGCAATAAGAGACATAAGCGGTTTGAAAGAAATTGGGGGATTTACCTCTTATTTCGGAAGTTATCATCCTTCTCATCATAATCAGCAAGGGAATTTGAATACCATGCTGGTTGGTATTAATCAACCCACTCGAATCCGCCAAGTCACCGTAATGCCGGGTGATGTGGTGTTGGGGCGAGATGGCGGTGTTTCTTTTATCCCTCCTCATCTTGCTGAAAAAGTGGTAGTGACCTCGGAAATAGTGAGACTTCGAGATATGTTTGGACATGAACGCCTCAGAGAAGGGAAATACACCGCAGGTCAGATCGATACAAGATGGTCGGATGAAATAGAACGGGACTTTTCAGAATGGCTTAATGTCCATATAGATGAGCTTCCTGTCCCTAGAAGCCAAATCCAAGAATTTCTTAAAAATCGCACTTGGTAAAATCACTCTTCAAACTCAAAAAACCATGTCAAAAATAAATTCAAGAAGATCTTTCCTCCAAAAAGGAGCTGCTGCTGGACTGACAGGTGCAGCGATGCTTTCTACTTTTGGTCAGGGATTGAATGCCGCAGTAATACAACAAAACCCATATTCAAAT
>JAHEBE010000261.1 GCA_024642365.1 Algoriphagus sp. | reverse complement strand
TTTTTGGAATGAGCATGTCTTTAATAAGTTCAAAATCCAGCGTTGATTTTAGCTGATTAGCTTTGAACTTAGAAACAGCCCGTTCTAATTCTTCCGGATCAACCGGTTTCAGCAGATAGTCTACAGCATTTACCTGAAAAGCTTTAATCGCATATTGATCGTAAGCCGTCGTAAAAATAATGGGTGTGGATAACTTCACTTTTTCAAAGATTTCGAAGCTGATTCCATCGGCCAACTGGATGTCGCAAAAGATTAAATCAGGTTTTGCATTTGAAGCAAACCATTCTACTGCTTTTTTGACCGAGTCAATGTTTTGAATGATTTCTGCTTGCTCAAAATAGTTCGATATCAACCGAATCAACCGATTTGCTGCCTGTCGCTCATCTTCTATAATCAGTATTCTCATTTAGATAGCTGGATTAATGGAAGCTTCACCACGAATTCGTCCAGGGTATTGATCACTTGAATTTCCCGTTGACTGAGTAGTTTATAACGCTTGCGAATATTGGCCAAACCGATTCCAGCTGATTCTTCCAGTTTCCCCTTTTTAGGCTGGAACGTATTAGTTATCCACAATTCATCACCCTGCTGAATCAATTGGATGAAGAGTGGATTTTCCTGACTGGCTTCGTTATGCTTGATGGCATTTTCTAAGATCAGCTGGAGTGAAAGCGGGGGAATTGATAGACCATCCAGTTCAGTTACTTTAATACTGTAAACCAAATTTTCCTCAAAGCGAATCTTTTGTAATTCTAAGTAGTTTTTTGCAAACTCCATCTCCTGTGTAAGTGGAATTAGATCTTCCTGCTGCACATCCAACACATAGCGATAGATTTTTGAAAGCTTTAAAATAAATGCTGCAGATCGATCAGGGTCCTCGTATACTAAATTGGAAAGGACATTTAAAGAATTAAATAAAAAGTGAGGATTAAGTTGGTCTTTTAAACTTTGGTATTGGCTTGCCAGCATCTCGGATTTAAGTTTTTCCGCTTCAGTCGCTGATTTTTTCCATTCCAATAACCAAGATCTTGTCGTAAAAATAGCCATTATGAAAAGTGCGATAAGCATAGGTTGCTTGGTGAATTTCACCAAGGCAAACCAAGGAATTTCACTTAATTCAAATTGTCCTTTCATCCAGGTGATTAAAAATGCAATAAGGAAAGTGCTAATAAAGCAATAGCTCATGTAGATCAAAATCGTCAAGATTAAGCGCTTGAAGGGATGATTAATCCAAGAAATCCTCGGATCCATGAAAACTTCCACCCGGCTTCCTCCAAAACTAAGGACACATGAAACCAAAAAGCCATATAGGAAATCCAGACGAATAGAGAGGATTCCTTCCCAAGTTAATAAACAGCTCGGGCAAAAAACGACCATCAGGATCACTGCAATCAGTAAGTTGATTGCGATGAATTGAGGGACACTGGTCCAAATGTCGTCTTTCCTGCAGTTTTCTTCTAGTGCTTGTGCCATGGCTTGGAAGTTAAATAAAAACAGTCAAATCCTTTCACTAGGAGATTGGGAAAGGATTTGACTCAGTTAATGGATTGAAATGATCAAGTTGTAAATCAATTGCAGTTTTTCATTAATTCCACCATTTGATTTTTCCCCCAGGTCGGCAAGATGTAGGCTTCGGTTACTTTATCTGCTTCTTTTTGGTAAAGCTCCATACTCATTCGAGCCATTCCGCAAGCTTTATCGGGACCTGAACCGAAGAACCGGGACATTCCAAGCTCCATTTGAGCCATAAGATTTACTGCCCGTGGATTGGACCGGTCCAAAGCTATCGCTTTTCCAAAAAGCTCCATGGCTTGTGGGCTAAGACTTTGACCTCTAGATGCGGGATCGATGCTAATCTTTGCCATAAGAATGTATCCATGCATGGCGGTGATTTCAGAGTTACCTGGAGAGATCAATGCGGCTTTTTTAGTGGTTTCCAGCGCCTGATCCAAGAACTGATCTTTGTTCACATCAAATCTGAAGGCAGCCTCAGTTTGCGTCAAGGCAGCATAATAAAGCGGTAGCCATTCGGTTTCATTCGCTCCGGCGATTCTCATAAAACTATTGATGACTGTTTGGGCATCTTCACTGGATTGGATTTTGTTTTTCGCATCCAATTGCTTGAGGATGGCTTCTTCGAAAGCAGAAGAGGAGGCCAAAGCTAGGGTTATCCACATTAAGGATAAAAGGGTAGTTAGAATGTACTTTTTCATGGTGTTATTTTTAGAGGTTGTTTAATTGATTTGCGGTTTTGTCTTTTGAAAGTGTTAGAAATATTCCAAGAAATAAGAATCTCGGAGCCACTTGACCTTGTGGAATGGACTCAAAAACACCATCCATATTCGCCTTAGGGCTGAAAGTGTAACCAAATACATTGTCTCTGCCAAGCACATTGGTGCAGGCCAAGTGAATAATCAAATTCGGTTTGGGTAGGTAACTCCAAGACAAGCTTAGATTTTGATAGCTTTTGGTTTTGGCATTCATCGCCGAGTTATCCACATTTGGATTGGTATAGGAATAGCCATTGTTGTAAGCAAAAGAGCTGCTGATCAGTGATTTGATCGAAGGGACAAAATGCTTTACGACAAGTGAGAAATTATGCTTCGGAGCAAATGAAGGCTGAACCTTGTTTTGATATTGGTTAAAACTTCGCTTGCTATCCACAAAGCTGTAGGTGACCCAATAGTCTGTATTTTTAAAAGATTGCCGATCCCGAAAGAAGAAATCTACTCCTTTGGCATAGCCTGACCCTCCGTTTTGTAGAAATTGTGGATTATCCACAGTTCCTTGGAAGGTGACCAATTGGTCATAGGCTTTATAAAAACTTTCTGCACGGAAGGTAAAGCCATCTTTTGTAAAGAGGTAATTGAGTATGAAATGCTGAGATTCTGAATTTTCAAGGTTCGTATTTTGAACTCGTAAATTCTCCAGGGGTAGTTGGTGGAATCTTCCTGCAGCCAATGAAAGCTGTCCTTTGTCTTTAAGCTGATAAGCAATCGAGAATCGCGGATCCAACCATTTTTCGCCTGAAAGCGAACTCAGTCCTCCTCGTATTCCCCCTCGGAATACCAAATCTTTGCTGAGGTAATAATCCCATTCGGTAAAGAGGTAGCTCTCCTGATCTTTGAAGTCCCGAACCCAGCCTTCTTTTACTAGTTTTTCAGAAAAAGGATGGTAGAAATGTTCCACCCCAAATTTTGCAGACAAGCGATCTGAAAAATCTTTGATAGCAGTTCCCTTGAGGTGGACCAATTGATTTTCCCTTTCGATTTTAAGACTGTCATATCCAACCTGATCAAAGTTTCTAGAGTAAGAAAAGCCTGTGAAAATCGTCCAATTGCCTTTTAGGGCGGTCCGCCAATTGGCTTGGGCGTAGCTGTAGTCATTTTTTAAATCCACCAAAACCCTTCTTTCAGTTCCCGGCAAGGGCTGCCAAAGACTCATTCCACCAGATTCGGTTCTTGCCATCACTTTCAGTAAGCCATTTTCCCCAGTTTTCTTTTGGGCTGCCACTTCCAGATCCCAAGAGTTTGGAGCAATTTCAAAATCAATTTGTTGCTTTATTAATCCCTGATAAGGGCCCAGATTAAAATAATTGGCACTGGCAGTGATGCTTTGTCTTTCATTGGCAAGGGTATGAGAATAGCCACCTCCGACGGTCATCAAACTCAAATCACCCTGACTGCGAATCGAAAGGTCTTTCGTATTCAGAGCCAAGGCAGAAGAAAGTGCCTGGCCATATTCAGCGGAGTAGCCCCCAGTGCTAAAAAAAGTGCCCTTGAATAAGTTGGGGTTAAACCGGGTTCGGGTCGGTACATTCCCAGCTGTCGTACCATAGGCATTGCCCACACGCATGCCATCGATGTAGATACCCACCTCGCTGGCATCGCCTCCTCTTACAAATAGCCGCCCGTCATTTCCTACGGTACTCGTACCAGGCAGCGTCTGGAAAGCTCCCATGATATCGCCCATCGCACTGGGCGTGGTCACGATATCCAATGGTCGAAGGATGACTGATTTCTTTTCATCAGAAGCCTCCATGGCACCTGCGGAAATGGTAACGGCATTCATTTCTGTGATTTCTTCTTGGAGCGTAATTGGAGGGATCACCAGTGAATTGCCCGTGAGGGAAATGGGCATTTCTTTAGTCTTATATCCCAGGAATTGAATGACTAGAATTTGATTGGCTTTTTCCTCAGTACTGAAATGGTATTCACCACTACTGCTACTCGTGGCACCATCATAGCTTCCTTTGATAAAAATATTCACCCCTGGAAGTCCCAAACCGCTTTCGTCCAGAATCTTCCCCGAAAGGTTGGTCTGGCCAAAAGCAGTGCCTTGAAGAAGTAAGAAGTAGAAAAATAAAATCAGCTTGGCTTTCATTTCGATTCGTATTTGAATCAAAAGTGCAGTAGCTGAGGCATTGGAAAAATTAAACCTGACTGAAGTGTAGTATTTCGTGACTGAAGCGTAATTTTTCTAGACT
>JAHEBE010000260.1 GCA_024642365.1 Algoriphagus sp. | reverse complement strand
GATTATTTGCCAAAACGACGCACTTTTTTTCTTTTCAATTTTCTCGATGGATTGCATATCCACCTTTAAGACCGGTCATAGGCGGACTACTTATTGCCCTTTTTGTGTGGTTTTCGGACAATAGTACTTACCTAGGACTTGGCGTCCCTCGAATAGTGGAAGCTTTTGAAACTCCCCTTCCCTGGTATGATTGGCTTGCAAAAACTGGCTTAACGGGATTCACCTTAGGAGCAGGGTTTAAAGGAGGGGAAGTCACGCCACTCTTTTTTACAGGAGCTACTTTAGGAAATGCTTTGGCAAGCTGGATTCCTTTGCCATTGGCACTTTTGGCAGGCTGTGGTTTTGTCGGGGTTTTTTCAGGGGCCACCAATACTCCGTTGGCATGTACAGTAATGGGGATGGAGCTTTTTGGCGTCGAGTCGGGAGTTTACCTAGCTTTGGCTTGTATGATAGCCTATATTTTCAGCGGGAAGTCTAGTATTTATTCAAGTCAAAAAACTGATGGAAAGTACCGTATCTATGATCTAAAATGAATTACCTTTCGGTATGATTGAGAGTTTTTTATAAACAAAAATCAAAAAATGAGGCAGGAATTTGAATTTTTTGGAAGGTATATTCCCATCAGAAAGGTCAAACACGCTTTTGAGTATTTACTCGATTTTTTAATTGGATTACTGAGCTTTATTTCCTTCGGCATTTTTGTCTACCAATTGGGCTATGCCTCTTCAAAAGGCTTTTCTTTCAATCTTCTTCTCCTTTTCAATTCAAGTTTAATTTTACTTGGTTTGGGGATTTTGATCCGACTTTACCTCAATCAGAAACTAACAAAGGGGGTCTGGATTTATTTGGATTTAGTGATTGGATTATTATTTATTTTGAGTGCGTTGATCAATTGGGAGGCCTTTGGAAATTTTACAGATGAAGCTCAAGTCCTTTCTGAAAAGTTTTTTCTAATCAACATCTTAATCATTTTTATTTTCATTCAGACCCTTGGAAAATTAAGCCTTCAAGTCAATAAACTTAAGTTGAGCCCTTCACTTGTGTTCATTTTAAGTTTTATTTTGTTGATTTTGATCGGCTCACTTTTATTGAGTTTGCCGAGGGCCACAGTCCATGGAATTACTTGGATTGATGCGCTTTTCACCTCCACAAGTGCCGTATGTGTCACGGGACTAATTGTCCTAGATACTTCAAAAGATTTTACACATTTTGGTCAGATCATTTTAATGACCTTGTTTCAAATAGGAGGCCTGGGGATGATGACCCTTACGACGTTTTTTGGATTCTTTTTTCAAGGAAGTCTCTCCATTAAAAACAGTCTTTTTCTTAAAGATTATATCAGTGAGACAAACATCGGGAAGATCTCTTCCACCCTAATAAAGATTGTTTTATTCACTTTTTTGGTGGAGGCCATCGCGGCGGTTTTGATTTTCATTTTTAGTGATGCAAGTCTTTTCAAGAGTTTCGGGGATCGGGTATTCTTTTCCGCTTTTCATGCCATTTCGGCTTTTTGTAATGCCGGCTTTTCTACGTTGACCGGCGGGCTTTATGAACCAGGCTTTCGACTCTTATATTCGATGCATTTAGTGGTTGCGATTACGATCATTTTGGGAGGAATAGGCTTTCCTGTGTTTATCAATTATTATGAATACCTCACCCATTTATTCAAAGGCGTCTTCCGAAAAATTTTCTATAAAGAAAATTACCGCCATAGTTCTCAAATAGCCAACCTCAATTCCAGACTTGTGGTCTACACCACTATTATTTTACTCTTGGTAGGATTTGGTTGTTATTGGCTTTTTGAACAGGAAAATACACTCGCTGGATTAAGCACCTATGGTAAATTTGTTACCGCTTTCTTTGGATCTGTAACGACAAGAACTGCTGGTTTTAATACGGTGGATATGTCGATCTTGTCGGTACCCACCATTCTGATTTTTCTGATCCTCATGTGGATTGGTGCTTCCCCTGGATCTACAGGAGGTGGCATGAAAACTAGCACATTTGCAATCGCTGTTTTAAATACTTGGAGTATGGCGACAGGGAGAAAAAGATTGGAAGTGTTTAGTCGCGAAATCTCCTCAGAAACTTTAAATAAATCATTTGCGGTCATTTCGCTTTCGTTTTTGGTCATTGGATTAGGCGTTTTTTTTATCATGATTTTCAATCCTGAATTAGAAATTTTGGATGTGGCTTTTGAGGTTTTTTCAGCTTTTTCTACCGTGGGTTTAAGTTTGGGGATCACCGGATTCTTAACTACAAGTAGTAAATTGACGCTGATCATCATCATGTTCTTGGGTAGAGTCGGCACCTTAACAATCTTAATGGCTGTCACTCGAAAAATCGCCGAGCCGCATTATAAATACCCAGAAGGAAATGTGCTCATCACTTAATCATTTTAACCTATGAAATATATCATTGTCGGATTGGGAAATTTCGGCTCCTACTTGGCCAAAAGGCTGACCGAGCTCGGACACGAAGTGGTAGGTGTGGATACCTCTGAGCAAAAGGTGGAACAAATTAAAGATCAAATCACACACGCAGTCACACTCAATGCTACTGACCCTCAAGCAATAAAAAGCTTGCCGATGAAAGGTTGTGATGTGGTCATAATTGCCATTGGTGAAGATGTCGGTGCTTCTATTATGACGACTGCGATTTTCAAGCAACTACAATTCAAACGAATCATAGGAAGAGCAATTAACTCCCTTCATGAGACTGTAATCCGGGCATTGGGAGTTGAGGAAATCATACATCCAGAGGAAGAAACTGCCGAGAGACTTGCCAAACGGCTGGAATTTAGAGGTGTATTGGATTCGTTGGAGATTTCTGCTGACTATAATATTGTAGAAGTGAAAGTCCCAAAAAAATATATTGGGCAGTCCATAGCCGCGGGAAATTTTAGAGAAAAATACCTGTTAAACATTCTCACGGTGATAAAAATGGATGCAAAAACCAATCTATTTGGAGTCAAAATACCAACCCGTGAAGTACTTGGTGTGGTCAGCCCGACCTACGTATTTGAGGAAAATGACCTGCTTCTAATCTTTGGAAAAATAAATGATATCGAGGAGTTTTTAGAATCAGGAAGTTAAGGTAATCGCTCCCCACAAGAGCGACAAAAATGATCCAGATGAGAAATTCCCTTTTTAGCGCAGAAAGGACATTGCATGTCCGCAGCTTCATTTTCCAATTTCTTCTTTTGCGCAGCCATCTCTGAAGAAACAATTCCGGTTGGCACAGCAATGATTGCATAGCCCAACAGCATGATAAGTGAACTTACTAGTTGGCCCAAAGGCGTAACTGGATAAATGTCTCCGAAACCTACCGTAGTCAATGTCACGATCGCCCAATACATTCCTACCGGAATACTGGTAAATCCATGTTCGGGTCCCTCGATAATAAACATGAATGTGCCCATAATCAACACGATCGTCAGAACGAAGCCAATAAAAATCAAGATTTTGTGAAAGCTGGCTTTCAGCGATCTAGTGAGGTATTCAGCTTCCACTACATAGCGACCCAGTTTCAAAATTCGGATTACCCGAAGCAATCTTAAGGCTCGAACCACTGAAAGTAATTGGGAGTTCAGGACGAAAAAACTGAGATAGGAAGGAAGAATCGCCAATAAATCTACTATCCCATAAAAGCTAAAAATATAGCCTTTAGGCTTGCGGGACAGCCACAATCTCAGGATATATTCGATCGTAAAAAGAATGGTGGAAATCCATTCTAAGGTCAAAAACAATCGGCCATATTCAGCTCTCAGACTTGCCACTGAATCCAAAATGACAATTAGAATACTTCCAAAAATCAGGATAAGCAAGACAATATCAAAAGTCCTCGATGCCCAGTCATCGGATTCAAAGACAATATGAGCCAATCGCTTTTTAGTGATTTTCATGCTTTAATTTAGAAAATAAAATTCTTTCTGCTAATCCAAGTAATAGACACGCTTCACCCGTGTACTGATATTGGTAAGAAGTTCATAGGGAATAGTTCCTATTCGATCCGCCAGTTCTTTCAAAGAAATATCGGGGCCATAGATGATGGCTTCGTCTCCTGCATGCGCCTCAATTTCCGAAACATCTACCATGACCATGTCCATGCATACATTTCCAATGACTGGTGCTTTTTTTCCATGAATTAGGACAAAGCCTTTTCCGTTGCTAAAGCGTCGATCATAGCCATCAGCATAGCCAATAGAAAGAGTGGCAATTTTTCCACCATTTGGCAAAACACCTTTCCGGGAATAGCCCACTGTTTCGCCTGGATCCAATGTTTTGATTTGTGAAATTGTCGTTTTCAAAGTAGAAATCGCCTGAAGCGAAGCGTCAAACCTTCCGGTAACTTCAAGACCATATAAGCCGATTCCCAAACGAACCATATCGAATTGAAAATCAGGAAAAGCGATAATTCCGGCAGAATTCAAGGCATGGCAAATCGGAGAATAGGTCAATGATTTAAAAATTTGATCCTTCATCTCAATAAA